>JAUVAN010000028.1 GCA_030591725.1 Deltaproteobacteria bacterium | reverse complement strand
GGTCACATTGTTTTCGGAGATGTCAGGTTCCAGCAAATCGACAACCTTCTGGACGATATTGTCCATATCCAGCTTGGCTTTTACAGTCGGCTTTGGTTTGGCGAAGCTGAGTAGTCGATTCACCTTCTCATTGACGCCCTCCAGGGCCTCCAGCATTGTTCTTAAAAATCGACCGTCTTCCGTATCAACCGAGTGTTTCTGCGCCAGCAGCTCCGCGAATCCAGTGACTGCGCCGATGGGGTTCTTTATCTCGTGAGCCAGACCGGATGCCATCAGGTTGATGCCTTCCAGATACTGGTTGCGTTGCTCTGCGAGTCGCTTTTGTCTTTGCGCAACTTCAGAACGCCGGGTAGCCCTGACCATGAGAACCGCCGAGAAAGCAAACGCCACCAGGATCAGTGTTGTTACCAGGAGGTGGACTATGGCATCCGATCGGGCCTCTGTTGTCCATCGCCCGCCGAACTCCAGAGTCAATGCGACGTTTCCCGTTATGAGGCCGCTCGGGTTTCCACCAGGACCACCCGGTGAAGCTCCGGCCCACGTGCCGCCGTGGGACGCGGAGAAAGATTCACGGATGGACAGTCTGCGAAAGATCTGTATGTCGTCACCCAGAGAATGGAGCCCCTCCGTTTTGGCAGAGAGATCCCCCGCGTTTTTCTGAAGGCCGGCCTCCACCAGGGCTTGTCCGGCCTCATTGTGAAGCCCCAGGTATTCGACGTCGCTGTTTGCAACCAGATCCTTGAACAATCGCTCCAGGCGCTCCATGCGCATGGTGCCGAACTGGGCAACGTTGGCAACTTCGGTTTCGACAAGCGCCGAGAAGGAGAGGGCCCTTCCGGTCTCCATTTTTCTTGCCGTGCTTATCGACGTCAGATCCTGATAGGCAACGGCGGCGACTGCCCCGGCCAGCGCAACGAGAAAGAGCGCGAGGGACAACCATCGCAAGACGGCCTGATTCTCACGCGCCTCTTTTTGTCTCGAGTGCTTCAACTACACCTCGGTTACTTGCACCTGGAAAGCCCGTCTTTCCCGGTTATGTGATTGGGAGCTATGTGCAAGAGGCGTGTAAAAGTCGATCTTGCGTCCTTCTTCTTTTCCATCTTGAGCTGAGACCATCCGAGGCCCGCCATCATCTCCACATCCGAAGGGTACAACACGAGGAGCTTCTCGTATTCCCGGCCGGCTTTTTCATATCTGCCCATGAGATAGAGGCTGAATGCCATACGACTTCGCGCCAGGTAGTTCTGCGGGTCTGTCTCCAGTATTTTTCGCGCGACACCGATCGCCTCCGAGTGCTTTCTCAGCGCCATGAGGGGGAGCATCAATCCGAGCTTGGGTTCGATGGCGGACGGTTTCATGGCGACGACCTTGCGATATGCCGAAACGGATTCTGTGTACTCTTCGTCAAGGTACAAGAGCCAGCCCACCCGGAGGCGCGCAACGTATTCATTGGGATCGCGCTTCAACACCTCTTGCGCTTTTTTCAGGGCCTCCTTGTGTTTGCCTTTTGCCTCCAGAATGTAGGATTCCTGGAACAGTGAGGGGATGATCTCCCGGGCGGACGGGCCGCCTGCCGCAATCCAGGCGGTCAGAGCCAGTGTCATGAACACCGCCCATCCAAGTCCTATTCTGGTTGTTACATTGTGGTCCATTGTCGTCCTTCCGATACTACAGGATCATCCCAAGAGAGATGGTGTGAACCACCCCGGAGCGTTCGATCATATCCACGTCTTCTCCCAGTGTTCCGGCCGCCTCATATGCGAAGCTCAGTGTAAACTTCGGTGAAACAATAATCTTCATCGCGGCGGCGCCGAGCCACACGAGCAACTCGCGATAGTCCTTCAGAATCGCCGGGTCGTAGACAAGTGGACTGTCTGTGGGGCCGTACCCCCCCCACAGATCCAGGCCCCATCGCGTGCCAGAGAAGCGAAGGCCCGCCTCGCCGGCGAAGAGCCAGTCGCCCCTTGAATCCGTGATTCTCGATCCCGCCCAGATGGACACCACGTTCGTTGCCGGGATCTCGATGCGTGGCGTTATCTGCCAGATGAGACCGTTGGAGGAGGGCAGGAGGGCGCTTTCCAGCACCAGTCTTGCTCGTACCAGAAGGGCGATGCGCGCAGCTGCGACGCCTGCGAGCCAGCTGCCGTCAGAGGTTCCTGCCACGCCTCCAAGCAATCCGGTCTCCACTCGGCGACCAAGGTAGTCGACCCCGACAGCGGCGAAGTGTGCTCCAACAAGATTCATCTTGCTTGTGCCCGGGTGACTGCTTGAGCTACCGGTTGGAGTGCCTTCCGATGTTGTTTCCAGATTGTCGGCCAGGTCCAGGAAAACCACACGGTAGGCCGCCCGAATGCGGACCCTGCGTGTAAATCCGTCGATGGAGGTCGCCACGCCGCCTCCTGTGGAAAAGCTGGGAGTGTTGTCTCCGACAATGAGCAGGCCTGCAACGCCGAAGTCTATGCGGCTGCCGAGTTTGTACAGACACCAGTCCATGCCGGCGCGGGCATCCACGTTGTCCGGATGCGCCTCGATTATGAGCTTGTATTGTTCAAGAGACTCCTTGATGTGGTCGAGATTGTACAGGGCGAATGCCAGTTCGAGTCGCGGCCCGGGTTTGTCGGGAGCTGCCTCGACGGCTCTGCGAGCTATCGGGACAGCCTTGTTGAAGTCCCCCTTGCCGTTCAGGGCTGATGCAAGGCCGAACAGCGCTGTTCCGTTTCCCTCGGAAAGAACGACGGCAGCAGAATAGTGATCGACCGCGAGCGAGTATTGTTTTTGTTGAAGCGCGAGCCAGCCGGCGTGCATGCGAACATCGAAATCTTCGGGCGCATCATCATCGGCGGCGCTGACTGTTCCTGCGAACATCAACACCGCAAAGCAACAAGAAGAGACGATCCTAGGCATCGCGCCTCCTCGCTCGAAATTGTTTCTTTCCGATGGACACTCTGACATCCGCAAGGCCGTGACCGTTGGAGAAACGAGCCTCGGTGGTGACGGAATAGCCGATCCCCGAGGAGCGTCCGGTTATCACCAGATCGGCGCCGTGTTTACGCATTTCGTATGCCATGCATCGTACATCGGATCCGATGAGCGGCCTTGAAAATTCGCGAAACCACCTGGAGAGTATCGTCCTGTGTGGGTGCCAGACGATCTTGCTGTTCCAGATTGCGCCGTCCCGTATTTCCATGGGGATCTGCTCCGTTGCAATATGAATCGCAGCAAGAATGGAACTCCGACTTCCGTGGAGCTCCAGGGATGAAAGGACAGGTTCTTCATCGTTGAACTTGAGAATGGAACCCGTTTCGACGGAGCGCATGAGTTTTTCCTGGTAAAGATTGGTTTCGATCAGAATTGTCTCCACGCGTGAAGATCCAGATGGAGGGTCAACCTGAAATGAGAGAGTCCGTTCGTCGGGAAAGTTGAAAAGTCTTCGTGAGTGCATGTCCAGCATGAGGTTTCTGACCCGATCACCTTCGATGGGCACGTGACAACCGTGTACACTGGAAGGGTCGCGTTCAAGAACCGTGTAGTGAAATTCTCCGGAAATAGTGGGAGCGCCGACGTGGCGGCTGGCCTGGAACTGCACGTGCAAGTGTGGAATCGCGGATCTCCCCGAGTTTCCACATAGCCCGATTTCATCACCTCGCTTGACCCGATGACCCTCCTGGACAGTGATGGTGTTCAGGGACAGGTGTGCCACCAGGGAAAAGAGGCCGCCGGCGTGTTGGATCGTTATGTTGTTGCCCCAGTTCTGGACCAGGTTCTGCTTGCCGACAGGGTTGTCCTCCACTCCGTCGTTTACACTGACGACGACGCCGTCAGCCGGGGCAGTCACCGGGAGGCGAAAGCAATGGTAGTCGGATATGTCGGCTCCCTGAGTTTTGAATGGCGAGCCGCTTTCGTCGAACACCTGAAAATCCCAGCCGTGTCGCCAATCGCCCTTGTGGGTTTCATCGCCGTTCCATCCCTGAGTCACTTGCCAGGTTCCCCGAAATGGAAGCGACAATCGTGTGGGCAGGGACCATCCAAACCGTCCCACGCGTTCCCAATGCCTGTACCAGCTCTCCTCCGGGGAGCGCAGGACAACATCGAGTTGCACAGGCGCACGGTTTCTCGTGCGATGACGCATGGCGTAGAGAAAGAGAAGAACTGTGACATTGAATGGGAGGACGAGCCCGGGCAACCCGGCTATCGCGCACATCCTGCTGGTCGCCAGGGCGATCAATATCCCGATTGATATCCCGAGGATCGCCGCAAGCAGCGACGCTCGGCCCAATACAAAGAATACACCTCCGAGAGCGATGCCGATGAGCACGGAGTTCATCGCCAGTTCCAGCGTCGTGATCGATGCTCCGCTCGAGAGCAGAGGCACTCCCGCGATCGTTACAATGGCGAAGGCAATCAACGACAGGAACACGCTTGCACGAGAGGTCAAGATGAGAGCGAAGAGCACCAGCGCGCCGGCTATCGGCTCGGGAACGAAGAAGATGGCTCCGAGGGCGCGTCCGAAGGCTATTATCACCGACCATGGGTACGACTCGATGGGAGCAGTCGCCGGTAACCATGTCTGGAACCCGAGCGCCTCCATGGACGGGCTCGCTGCAAGGATCACATAGAAAACGATCAGGAACGGCACCGAGAGAACAGGTAGCCCGAGCATCTCGCCAAGCAACCTTCGCAATCCTGCGTTGACAAGAACAACGACGGCGGATGCGGCCACCAGCAAGGCGACAGTGGCGGGGCAGGGGGTGAACCATGCGCCGATTCCCAGGCCCACGAGGAGACCGTTGAATCCGAACAGTCCCGTTCTGATCGCCCGCTTATCCATGCCAATCCAGAGCGCCACAGCATTTGAGATGAGAACGGCGAGCAACCCGTGGAGGAAAACAGTGGGGCGAATTGCCGTCGCGAACATCAGCATCAAGCCCGACATCCGAAACCGTGAGAACAGCACCTGACTATAGCTGGCAAGTGTGGAGTCGATCACCGCTCCCATGACGTGTCGGAGCGATCTGGGATGCGACGTGGGCATGATCGCGTTACGACGAGAGATGAGGCGGAATCTCTTCGCATCCGGTCACGTCATCGAGGGTCTCGCTCTTTCGGATGACGTGTACTTTTCCTCCTGGTGAGATCATGACCACCGCCGGTCTCAGGGTGATAAATTGAGTCCATTGGGAGACGTTGTAGGCTCCCACTCGTTTGACGACCACAGGATCCCCGTTGGTCAGCGGCGGAAGCATCATGTTTTCCCGGAGGATGTCTATTTGCATGCAAAGAGGTCCCAGGACTGCGGTCGGTTCCGGGCTTCCCTGGCACATGGTCGCGGGAAAAATGTCGTGCCTGTACCAGGCGGAGGTTGGAAGAAGATTGGTTCCTGCATCCAGAACGACTGCCCGTCTTCCATCCCCCAATCGTTTGGTTGCGACCACCGATGTCAGGAGATACCCCGCATCGTCCACCAGCGCCCGACCGGTTTCGAGAATAAGCGTGGGCTTATCTCCATTGTGGTCGAGATGATCGAGTCCTTCCATGATCGCGTTGGAGTACTCCTGGAAAGATGGAGAGATCTCATCCCCCGGCAAGTACTGCAAATGAAGCGTGTTTCTCGACGCGAAACCCCCGCCCAGATCCAGATAATCAAGAGAAATGCCCAGCTCCTTCTCGATCTGATTTGCCAGCTCGGCCAGTTTGCGGGCGGCCGAGCGATAGGCGTCGGCCTCGAGGATAAAAGTGCCTATATGACAGTGGAGGCCCGCCAGCCGGAGAACGCCGCGGGAGCGAATCCTTTCAGCGGCGGTCATGGCCTGTCCGTTTTCGAGATTGAAGCCGAAGCGGTCCCAGTGCGGGGTGAAGCCGGTGGAAAGGTTCACCCTGAGGCCGACTGATGGAGCGGTCTTTTGTTGCCCGGCAATTTCTTCCAGGACCAGCATCTCATCGTAATGATCGATGTTGACGATGGTGCCGTTGGAAACGGCGTCTTCCAGAGAAGATCTGGATTTGTACGGTCCGTTGTAAATGATTTCCGACCGGTGCTGCCCCAGGGCGATGGCTCTGTTGTATTCGAAATCGGAAACCACTTCCGCCCAGGCGCCCTCATCATGAAAGACCCGACAAACGGCTCCAAGGTAATTGGTCTTGTATGACCATGCCAGTTTGACCTTCGGATAGCGCAAGGTCATGGCGGCGTAAAGATCTCGATATTGACTTCGGAGTTTTTTCTCTGAAAACACGAAAAGTGGGGATCCGTGTGTGGCGATGAGGTCGCGGATGGATATACCCTCGATGGACTCGATGACCGGTGCGGCCAGACGATGGCCGAACTTGTTTGCCACGCCGGGCGCCAGTTTTGAAATGATCGGTTTCTCGTAAGGTGGTTTGCCCATGTTCAGACCTCGCCTCTCGCCACATGTCCGCCGGTGGTGATTTTTTCAAAATCCGAGAATTCGGCGATCATGTCGCTTGCCATGCGCACGAACATCGTTCCAACCGAGTATGAGGTCAACGGGGATGGTTCCTGGCCAAGAGCCTTTCTGGCAACCAGCGAAGGCAGGTTCTGTCCAGCTCCCGTGGCGAGATAGATCCATGCCGGAAATCTCGGGTTGATCTCCAGTAAATGCAGTATCCCGGTGGACTTCTCGCGAATGAGCTCGACCTCGCAGGGGCCTGCCCATGAGAGTGATTGCATGAGTCGTTTCGCGGCGTCGATGAGCTCAGTATCGCCGACAGTGACTCCAGCCCATGCCTTGCCCTTTTCCGTCAAGGAGAGCTTCTTCATGGGGACTGCACCCAACAAGCCACCCGCTCCGTCTCCCACAGCGGCGACGTCGTACTCTTCACCCTCGATGTACTCCTGCACTACTACAGGCAATCCCCATCGCGCCGCTATGGATATGAAGGCTTCCACCGCCTCCTCCAGGCTTCGACAGATCGTGGCTTCGTAAAAGATGCCCTTGACTACAATTGGACATTTCAGGTCTTCGAGTATTTCAGGCAACTCCCGATGAGTGGTGATCTGATGTGTCTTCGGTGACGGAATGCCGCACCTCGAGCCGAGATCGGCCAGACGCGTCTTTTCACGCAAGTGAAGATTCTCCCGGCTGGCAACGAACATATGGGCGCCCGCAGCAGACAGTTCTTCTCGGGAATCTATGAAAGCCGGCAATTCTGCATCCAGGGTTGGAATGATGACATCTATGCCGGTTTCCCCGATTATCCTGCGAAGATGTGCGACAAGTGATGCTCGTCCATTGCTCGGATACGGCAGGAGGTAGACGTCATCTGCCAGTGTTGAATCGTAGATCCCCGGGTCGAGGTGGTTGTATGTCAATCCGACAATCCGACCCTCGAAGCAGGGATCTGCGCGAAGACTTCTGATTACGCCGACACCGGGGCCCGGGTTGTCGTTTGCATTGAGCCCCGTGACGGCTATCGTCGCGTGGAGTGTCGTATTCTTGTCCACTCTCAGTTGTCGTTACCTTGAAGGAATCGGTGTCCACGAAGTATATCGAGAAACTCGTCAATGTCCCTTTCCACGTCATTCTTTCCGATATCAAATTCCATTGAGAGCGCTTCTGAAATCTCGGAATTTGTCGCGCCTTTTTTCAGGATTGTCAGAATGGCGCGTCCAGTGGAGTTGACGGTGAACACTGTGCCAGAAACGGGATCGAAGACGAAACCGGAGTCACTGATTGCCAGATCCTTGCATCGCAGTGGCGCCTGCGTCATTGGAATGCCGCTTCACCACGGTAACTCGGAAGTCTGCTCAGCAACAGACCTGGCTTCCCGGGCACGAGTATGCCGCCTGAACACCGGCATCATGGTTGGTGCACCAGGAGGCGCCGTGACATTGAAAACCGGCAGCTTCGCATGCATCGCCTGCCCCGGCGTCTGCTCCACTATCGGTCCCGGCGTCCGGATCGGTATCGGTGTCGGTGTCCGAATCGGTGTCGGTGTCCGAATCAGTGTCCGAATCGGTGTCCGAATCAGTGTCTGAATCGGTGTCGGTGTCCGAATCGGTGTCCGTGTCGGTGTCCGTGTCGGTTCCCGAGTCGATGTTGCCTGGATCATCGTCGCCACATGAGAAGACCAACATGGCACAAGCAAGCATAACTATGAGCGAAATTTTGGACCGCATCGTTTTCTCCTTTTTAATGAAATTCATTATTTTAATTAGCATATCTGCTTCTTCAAATCCACATTCGGAATCGGCGGCTTCCCGACGCCCATCACCGAGGGGTACAACTCATTCGGGGCTGGCTACTTCCGTTTCGCATCCGAACTGTATGATCAGACTTGCGCCTTCCTCGCTCTGGAACCAGTCGCATGTCTGGGGGCATACGTAGATCATCGTTGGGTCAGACGGGTCGTCATAATACCAGCCGTGGGCAACGTCGTCACAATCATCTGCGGAATTTACCCGGCCGACGATGTGTGAATCACCATCGTACGAGAAGACAACGTTCACCATGTTCGGATCGAAGGTTTCGCCCTCGGGAGGATCCGGAATGACCCATTCACAGTTGATTTCCGAATTGCTGATCACTGATGCCGTGAGGGCAGTAAATACCGGGTCGAAATCCTGGAGGCAGAGATCGCCCGATACGCCGCCGGTAAGGGTGACCAGGTCGGAATAGATATTCCAGTCGAGTGGCGGGACATCTTCGGGGGCCGAGAATTCGCAGCAGGGTTCGGTGAGGCTGATGGCGCAGGCATCGTCCTTGCTCAGGGACGAGAAGATGCCGTGGAACAGGTAGTCGGCAAACAATGTCGGATTCAGGGCCAGGAACGCCGCATTGAAATCGACCGCGCTCATTTCATCGGCGTCATCGGAAACCACCACGACATGCTTGGTAGAGTTGGTGCGGATCATGCTGTGCCAGCCGTCAGCGGTCAGAATATTGTTGTCCTCGTAGGTTTCGAGGAGCCATTCGAGAAGCTTCACGCTGGGTACCCTGGTGCTGAGATGCAAGTAGTCCGGGAGGTTCGTGTCATCGGAAACGGGCCCAACCAATGGATCGCCCTGGCAACCGGCTGCATCTCCGAGAGGAGGATCGATGCAGATGCCGTAGAATACGTTGGAGCCGCCGCCGGAATTTCCGCAATCTCCGGGGATGCACGAGATGATCACGATGCGAGCATCGATGCCGCTGGCCACGATGTCAGTAGCAAACAAATTCATGTTAGCGCGCACCTGGGCGATTTCGAGCTCCAGACTCGGAGAATTGTCTATTACGAAAATGATGTCTGCAGGTTGCAGTGTGTTGTTGGCCCCCTCTTCGAGTGATTCGCACTCGTCGAAAGTGTCTGTGTCGCCATCAGTATCGCCATCAGAATCGGAATCGCCATCCGCATCGGTATCTGTGCCGTCTCCTGCAGTGTCCGAATTGTTGCTGCAAGCGAAGCCGATTGCGAGAAGGATTGCCAACATCACCAACGCCGTTGATTTCATGAGCATTTTCTTGACCTCCCCTGAACGTGGTATTGTTGATATTGGATATTAACATCAACAAGGGATGAATTACTTTTCGGCGGATCAATGTGCATTATTTGTGCCGCTCATTCAGCCGGCATGTTTTATTCAAGATAGACAAGTACATCAAGTCGATCAATTGTCATTGGGCGGGAAGCCAGGTGCGAAAAAAATGCACACATGGTTTCCATGACCCTGTAAACAATGTGCATTAATTGCGCTGCAAATTCAGGATCGAGAGGAAGGAGGCGAACGATTGAGTCCCAGGAAGCCGGCAAGGGGAACAAAACTCAGGGTCTTTCTGGTCTTGTGTTTGCTCCTGGGCATCGGTTGCGCGGTGTTGTACCGGCTCGTGATGCCGGGTGCTCTTTTTCTTTCACGGTACATGGCGAAGGAGGATCATTCGAAAGAGCCGTCTCTGGAAATCACGGAGAGGTCATTCGTTGCAGGGAAAAGAGAAATTCCGATGAGGGTTTTCTCTTCGCGAATCGATCACGGAAAGACGCTCCTGCTCATCCACGGTGTCCACTGGAAAGGCTACCGGGAGCCTCGACTGATACATTTCGCCAGGAATCTGGCGAGAATGGGGTACACCGTCGTGACGCCCGATATCGAGGATCTGCGAAATTACGATCTCAGACCGAGAGCGGTGGATGACATCGAGCGAAGCGCTGCCTGGGTGCTGAATGAATCAGGGATCGCGAGGGACGGCGAGCAGATAGGCCTTCTGGGAATCAGCTTCGGCGGCGGCCTCTGCCTCAGCGCCGCTAGCCGGGCCGGTCTCGCGGGCCGGGTGGCGTTTGTTTTTTCCTTCGGCGGGCACGGTGACATGAACAGAACTCTCGATTACCTGGTGACGGGGAGAATGCCCGGTGGGGAAGAGCGCCCGGCTCATGTCTACGGCCAGGCGGTAGTCCTCAGACACTTTGCCGCTCTGTTCGTGCCGGCGGATCAGGTGGAGGACTTTCGCAAAGTTGTTTTCAAGTATTTGCGAGGTGAGAAGAAGGCTGTGCGAAAAACCCTCGGGAGCCTGGGCAGTGAGTCGCGTTCGATTGTCGAGATGCTCCTGGAAAGGGACGGAGACGCGCTGGGGGATATACTTGTTTCAAAGAGACGGGAGTTCACGATCGAGAAGGCCATGTCACCTGTTCTCGAAGATCCGCCGGATTGCCCGCTCTTTTTACTGCATGGCGCGGCTGACAACGTAATCCCACCGTCCGAGACCAGACTTGTTCACCGGTGGGCGAGCAGGGGGACCGAATCGACTGCCCTTGTCAGCGAGTTGATCAAGCACGTGGACCTGGACGGCGGCGAAATCGATCCGCCACTATGGGAGTACTGGGAGATGATTCGGTTCTGGACGGAGATGCTGCGAAGTTACTGATCTGTCCTGGATCATTGACTTATTTTGGGGTCAGACACTTTTCCAGGACTCCCAATGCCCACGTCCACCTCCATGCTCTGGATGTCGAGCTCGCGCGCCGGCGGGATCAACAAGCTCCCCACCCGGGACAAGAAGAACTCCTTGACTGCGGCCCAGTCTCCCGCGCCCTCGCCGGGCAGAGGCGCCTCCCGTTGTGCGTCCTCGAAGTACGTGAGCGCACGTAACAAGAGCGACTCGTTGACATGCTGGCGGAACACTTCGCGGATAGCGGCGAGGCACTCGGCGATGCCGAGGGAGTTGCGGTGCAATAACACGTAAAGGTCGAAGAAATCGCGCCGGGTACCGCGATCCAGGATCGCGTGGAGCTTGGTGGCGAGCAGTCCGGTCACGTTCAACCTCTGATCGTCCACGAACGGCCCGAGCAGCTCGAGTACAAAAATCGACAGGTCGATGCCGTCGAAACGAAGATGGACGGTGTCATCACCGCTCTCGATTATCTCCACTTCCCCGCGTCCTTTGAGTGCATCCACAAGTTGATGGAGATCGCGCGCGTCGAGCACGCCGAAATCCACATCCCGGCTCGGTCGATAAGGCCATAGGCAACGGATGGCCTGGCCCCCTATCACAAACCAGTAATCGAGATCCGAAACGGCCCGCCCCACAGATGCAGGCATCACTTCTAGCGGGTGTCGTGCGGTCATCTCAGATCCTCCGTGTTCGGGCAACGGCCTCGATCAACCCGCGGCATTTGGGTCGGTATCCGGGCAGGCGCAATGCCTGGTGAATCGCGAGCCAGGGCAGACCCGCAGCGAAGCTCATCGCTCGCAGGTCACCGTAGTTGAAACAATAGAAAGCGAGCTGATGTCCGGGCACCTCGCTGCCCGGTTCGAAATTGTAGAGCGCCGACTGCACCGACGCGGGAAGTTCGTTCACCCGATACCGGGGAGTCGGAAGCGAGTCGATCAGTTTGTAGACCGTGGCGCGGGCCGGCGGGCGGATCTCTGCCGAACGACAACGCCTGGCCAGCCGCTCGCGCATCTCTGAGATCGACGGGCGATCCTGCCCTGATAATTCCACTGTGAGCCATTTGAGCACGCGCGGATCCAGCCGCGACACCCCACGATCCGAACGAGGTTTACGGGTCGAAACGCGACCGGGGAGACCCATTCGTTCGCGCGCTCGATCCATGGACTTGTCGAGATTAAAAACAGACATATCAAGATTAATTATAGACGATTAATCATTTAATTCAATCCAATGTCTGCGCGACCTTTTCTTTCTTGCGGAAGAGTCCGGGGATGTCATCGACCAGGATCAGGTAGACAGCGGGGATCATGAAGAGGGTGAGAAGTGTGCCCACACCCAGCCCCCAGGCGATTGTGTTGGCCATGGGGCTCCACGTGAGCGATGCGCCGCCGATGCCCAGCGCCATGGGGAGCAGGCCCCCGATGGTGGTCAGAGAGGTGAGGAGGATCGGTCGCAGCCTCAGGCGCCCGGCCGCGATGACCGCGTCCTTCGCCGGGATTCCCCTCGCTCTTTCACTGTTGACAAAAGACATGAGAACGATGGCGTCGTTCACCGCCACCCCGGCGAGGGCCACAATCCCGTAGAGGGTGATCAGCGAGAACGGATTACCGGATATCCACAGGCCGAAGATCGCTCCGATGAAGGCAAATGGAACGGTGAAGAAGATAACGAAGGGCTGTATGTACGACTTGAACTGGGTTCCGAGAATCACGTACATGAGTAATATCCCGAAAAGAAATAGCTGAACCAATCCGGCAAAGGTGTTCTGGAACTCCTGGAATTCACCGGAGAAATCGAGTGACACCGACGGGTGTCGTCGCTTGATTTCTTCGAATTCTTCCCTGATGCCGTCATTGACTTCCACGGAACTCGGTCCGTCCGCCGCCAGATTTGCGAATACGGTGATGGTGCGTTGACCCTTGTAGCGTCTGATCAACCCCTTGGAGTATTCCAGTCGATACTCCGCCACGTCCCCCAGGGAGATATTAGTTCCTGTGGGCGTCAGGAGCGGAAGACGCAACAGGTCGGCGGGACGTTCGAGGGCGCCCGCGTCGAGTCGAACCACCACGTCCAGTTCTTCGTCACCATCGTAGATCTTGTCGGCCACCACTCCGTCGATGGCGTATCGTATCGCCATGCCCACCTGGGCCACGCTCAGCCCGTGAATGGCGGCCAACTCCGGATCCACACGGAAGCGCACTTCCTTCTTGCCAGGCTCAAAGTCGTTGCCGATCTCCATCACGCCGTCGAGGCCGGTCAGATAGTCCTCGATCTCTCCGGCAGCGGATTCCAGCTGGTCGAAATACTTCCCCTTCAGCTTGACCTCCACCGGTTTCCCCACCGGAGGTCCCTGGTTGATCTTGGCGATCTCGATGTCTGTCGGGCCGGAGATCCTGTCGAGCCGTCCGCGCAGATCGGCCATGATCTCGTCGGAGATGCGATTTCTTTCGTACACGGGAACCAGGTCCAGCCAGATCTGCCCCACGTTTGTCCGGAAGACCCAGTCCGTGTCTGTCATTACCAGGCCGGCGGTGGCGTGGATCGCCCGGACTTCGCTCTTCGGGAGTTTCTCGATCACCTTCTCGAATTCCTCGAGCGCTTTTGCAGTGGTGTCCAGGTTGGTGCCCACAGGCATGGTGACGCGTACCTGGATGGTGTTGATCTCCTCTCCCTGGAACATCTTCACGCCCAGCAGGGGGATCATGGCTGTCGCTCCGGCAAGCAAGATCAAGATCAATCCCAGAAAAACGTAGCGAAACCGCATCACGAAGCGCAGACCGCTGGTGTAGGCGTCGGTCAGATTGATGAGCCATCCGGGGGTAGGGCGCGGCTCGGCCTTTCCGCGTCCCGGCCATCCGGCGAAGTGGGACGGCAGAATGAACAACGCCTCGAAAAGGGATGCAGCCAGGGCCAGGCTCACGACGATCGGCACAATTCTCAGCCACTTGCCCATTATGCCGGGCATGAGCATGAGTGGCAGGAAGGCGGCGATGGTGGTTGCGATGGCGGAGAAGACCGGGGAGGTCACTTCTTCGGTGCCGTCGATGGCGGCATCTTTCCAGGATTTGCCCATCTGGCGGTGTCGGTAGCAGTTCTCGATGATGATGATGGCGTCGTCGACCACGATACCGAGCACCAGGACAAGGGCGAACAGGGAACTTCCGTTGAAGGACTCGCCCATGTTGAACATGAATATGAAGCAGATGAGAAAGCTCATGGGTATGCCCATGGCGGCCAGGATGGCGTTTCTGAAACCGAGCACCACCAGGAGCACGACAAGGACGGTGATGAAACCGATCCAGGCGTTTCGCACGAGCTTTGAGAGCACGTCGTTTACCTGTTCGGAGGAATCCTGGGTAAAGGAGACGTGGAGCTTGTCGCCGTGACTATCGGCGAAGGCTCCGGCGATTCGCTTGACCTCGTCCGTCACGTCGATGACGTTTGCGGTCGTCTGCTTGGTGATGGTGAGAGAGACTGCGGGTTCCTTGTTCAACCGGCTCCGGGTCCGTTCGTCCTCGAAATCCTCGCGGATCTCGGCCACGTCACCGACTCGAACAGTCTGACCCAGGGCGGTGGTCCGGATGATGACCTTCTCGATGTCCGAGATCTCCCCGTACTCGCCCACTGTCCGGACAAAGAGTTCCTGGCGCCCTGTGGCCAGGCTTCCGGCGGGGATATCCAGCCCGTGGGCCCCGATGGCGGCCTGGATCTGCTGGATGGATAGTCCGTGACCCTCCAGCTTGACCGGATCCGCCTCCACCCATACTTCCCGGTCGCGCACGCCCGTGAGCTGGGCCTTGCCGATTCCTGGAATGTCCAGCAGTTCTTCCCGGAGTGTCTTGGAGAGTTCCATGAGTTTCTTTGTGGGCAGGTCTCCGTGCAGGTGGGCGGAGATTATGGGCATCATGTCGGACGTGCTGAACGACTCGACCTTGGTGTCAAGCGCGTCCTCGGGAAGTCCCTGTACCTTGTCCACCTCTGTGCGCAGGTCCTGTAATCGCGTCGCGAACTCCTCGCTGGACATCTCCTTGAACTTGACGGAGATAAAGCAACTGCCCTCCGCCGACTGGGACGTGATGGTGTCTATGCCTTCCACGTCCTGTATCTCGTCCTCGATGGGTTTGGTGATGAGCTTTTCTATCTCCTCGGGAGATATGCCGGGGTAGGGCTTGATGATGAAGACCCACTGCATGTCGATCTCGGGGAAGAGTTCTCGCGGGAGGCCTATGAGAGCCACCGTGCCCAGACCCATCACGGCGAGCATCACCAGGTTGACCAGTACCGGATTGTTGACCGAAAGCCGCGCCAGGGAGAACCTACCGGGCGCCATCGACGTGCTCCGTTGTTTTCCCTGTGTTCGTCACTTCGATGGGCGAGCCGTCCTTGACCTCGTCGTATCCCACCACGATCACTTCGGCGCCCGCCGCCAGGCCGGATGTCACGATCACGTCGTCATCGATGCGAGGTCCGAGTTGTATCGAAACCTCTCTTGCGATGTCACCGTCGGCGACCATCACCGACGAGGCGTCTCCCTCGATGTGCACGACTTCCGTGGGGACGACGAGAACGTTCTCATGCGTGGCGAGTTCACAGACGGCGCGCACTATCTGCCCCGGGCGCAGGAGCCCTTCCGACCCGGAAGTGACGATCTCCACCGGGAAGGTCTTTGTCATGCGATCCGCGGCCACTCCCAGCCTCGAAACCTCGGCGGTGACACGGGTCGTGGACTCGGGCTCGGAAAGAAAAACACGCTGACCGACCTTCAAGCGTGTGAGCTGTGACCCCGTCACATTCATCACCAGTTTCAGTTGATCAACATTGACCAGGCGCGCGAGGGGGACAGACGGGCCGACGGTTTGACCCAGATCGACCATTCGTTCGGCCAGCCGGCCGGCGAACGGGCATTTTACGGCGGTTTCCTTTAGACTGCGCGCGGCGGCTTGCTGGGAGGCCTTTGCCAGTTCGAGCGCGGCCTGTGCTCCCGCGAGTCCGCCCTGCGCCGAGTCGAGCTGCTGCTCCGTGGCGACATCCTGCGCCTTGAGGGCTTCGGTCCTCGACATGGTGCGACCCGCCTGGTCCACAGCCACCTCGGCCTGTTTGACAGCGGCGCGGGCCTGGGCGAGGCCGATCCGGTAGCCTTCACGATCGAGCTGGAGAAGGGTTTCGCCCTTCTTGCACTCGTCGCCGAGGGCCTTGTTGACCTTCACGATACGTCCGGCCACCTCGGCGGTGAGCACCACGTCAGTGTTTGCCTGGAGAACACCCGTGCGCTCCAGCTTCTCCGATACGGTACCCGGAATGACCTTGATGGTCCGGACCGGATACCTCGTCCGATCCACCTCGTGAACCAGTTCGTCCGAACGCTCCGGGGCGCGGTTGAGATAGGTGATCGTCCCGCCGATACCGGCAACAACCACCAAAACGATCGTTACGATTAATCCGGTTTTCATAACGGGGTCACCTTAGACTGCAATTTGCCTATTTACCACCAAGCTTCTTCTCTATCTTCGCCCACGAGTCACGCAGGGTGATCGTTCGGTTGAAGACGAGTTTGTCGTCGGTGGAGTCGTACCTGTCCACGCAGAAGTACCCGATCCGCTCGAACTGGAAGCGGCTTTCCGGTTTTGCTCCGGCAAGACTGGGCTCCGCGAGGCATCCGGTCAGGATCTCACAGGAAGAGTGGTTGATGTGCTCGACGAAGCTGTGCCCGTCCTCGACGGCGAGGGGATTTATGACGTTGAACAACCGGTCGTACTGGCGGACCTCGGTCATGACGGCGGTGGACGCGTTGACCCAGTGCAGAGTACCCCTGACCTTGCGACCGTCCGGCGAAGTTCCCCCGCGCGATTCGGGATCCCACGTGCATCGAAGTTCGGTCACCTCGCCGTTTTCATCCTTGATCACTTCATTGCAGGTAATGAGACAGGCGTACCGCAGGCGAACCTCCTTGCCGGGAGCCAGGCGGCGCCACTTTCTGGGCGCCTCCTCCCTGAAGTCGTCGCGCTCCACGAAGATCTCGCGGGAGAACGGGATCGCGCGAGTCCCTCGCTCCTCCTGCCCGGGGAAGTAAGGAGCCTCAAATTCCTCCTGCTCGCCCTCCGGGTAGTTCTCGATGACGATCTTGAGAGGATCGAGCACCGCCATTACGCGCGGGGAGGTCTCGTTGAGATCCTCTCGGATAGTATGCTCCAGCAGGGCCAGGTCGACAGTGTTGTCCCTCTTGGCCACGCCGATGCGATCGCAGAAGTTGCGAATGGCGGCCGCGGTGTAGCCCCTGCGGCGAAAACCGGAGATCGTTGGCATTCGTGGGTCGTCCCAACCGTTGACGAGGTCGTCGCTCACGAGATCCAGGAGCTTTCGCTTGCTCATTACCGTGTAGCTCAGGTTGAGACGGGCGAATTCGATCTGTTGTGGATGGTAAACATCGAGCTGTTCGAGAAACCAGTCGTACAGCGGGCGGTGATTCTCGAACTCCAGGGTACACAGGGAGTGGGTGATTTGCTCGATGGAATCCTCGAGTCCGTGGGCCCAGTCGTACATGGGATAGATGCACCACTCGTCGCCGGTGCGGTGATGGGAGGCGTGGCGGATCCTGTAGATGGCAGGATCCCGCATGTTCATATTGGGTGACGTCATGTCGATCTTGGCGCGCAGGAGGTGCTCTCCGTCTTCGAACTCGCCGTTTTTCATCCGCGAGAAGAGATCGAGATTCTCCTCCACCGAGCGATCGCGGTGCGGGCTGTTCTTTCCCGGGCGGTTGTAGTCTCCGCGATACGCGGCCGTCTCTTCCGCGCTGAGGCTGTCCACGTAGGCCTTTCCGTCCTCGATGAGCTTGACCGCGTACTCGTGCATGGTCTTGAAATAATCCGATGCGAAGAACATCCGATCTCCCCAGTCGAAACCAAGCCAGCTCACGTCTTCCTTGATGGACTCGACGTACTCCGCGTCCTCCTTTGTGGGATTGGTGTCGTCGAAACGAAGGTTGCACGTGCCGCCGTACTTTTGGGCGAGCCCGAAGCTCAGGCATATCGCCTTGGCGTGGCCGATGTGGAGATAGCCGTTGGGTTCCGGTGGAAACCGCGTGGCGACGCGCCCGCCCCATTTGCCGGTCTTCAGATCCTGCTCGATGATCTCGACGATGAAGTTGGAGCGTGATTGGGGATTGTCGTTGGTTTCGTTCATGGTTTTTCGGTCCTCGGTTTGATTTTTTTCTGGATCCCAACGACGGCTCTTTTTTTGTCAGAGGGCTCCGGGGGCCTGGCCTTTTCCAGCATGTCGGCCATCAGGTCCTTCATGTCTCCGGCCAGATCGGGTTCTGTTGCAATGAGGTCCTTCTTTTCGGCGGGGTCCTTCTTGTAATTATGAAGCGACATTCGTTTGCCGACGCTGTGCAGGACGTGATCCTTCAGGCGAACCGAGACGCGGCGCAGGGGATTCTTTCCTTTTGCGATGTCTTCGGGAAGGAACATCTGTTGCATGATAGGTCGGTTCGGGTCGGGTGCGCCCTGGATGGACGCGAGCATGCTGTCGCCGGACACATCGGCCTTTTTCAGGCCCACCATGTTGAAGAAGGTCGGCGCGATATTCAGGGTGCTGGTGAGTCGGTCGATGCTCCGCCCCGAAGAGTAGGGGCTCCACACTATCATAGGGACATGGGTGACGGAGGTGGAGAGATCCCATCCGTGGTGGCCCTTTTTTCGGTGTTTCCAGTCGAACGATTCACCGTGATCGGCGGTCAGGAGCACCACGTGGGGGATGTCGCCCATGCGCTCATTGATTCCCTGGAGCAGTCGATCAACGTGTTCGTCCAGAATCTGTAGGCATCTATCGTAGCTGTCCGTCTTGCGCCCGCCGGGGAAGGGATCGATCCCCTCCGGCAGGACGTACTTACCGCGAGTGGCGTGGGAGTCCGTGTAGTGCACCCACAAGAAGAACCTTTCCTTGCTCGCGAGGTGGTCGAGCCTGGCGAGAGCCGCGTCGGTGACGAATGCCCCGGTGCCGTGACGAACCTTCTGCTCGGCGGGGGTGGTATCAGTCTTGCTAAAACCTCGGTATAGCCATCGGATGCGTTTGGAAAAGTAGAGGTCCGGGGCGATGGCTTCGGTCTCGTATCCGACTTTTAGCAGAACCTGGGCAATGGTCCGGTTTGAGCTGTGCCACGCCGCGGTGGCGCGTTTGGAGATCTTGCGTTTGACCTCGCTGCAGTACTTCCCGGTCATCATGGAAGGGAAGGTGAGGCGCGTGGAAGGACCTTCGCTGAAGGCCCAGTTGAAGACGGCGCCGCTCTTTGCGCGAGCGGTCAGTCTGGGCATGGTCTTTCTTTCGTAGCCGTGCAGATCGAGATGCGGAGCGGCGACCGTGTCGATAGTGACGAGGATGAGCGGCATGTGCGTGGCGGGAGGATCTGAAGGGTAATCGAATCGACCCTTGTTGACGCTCGCGGAGAAGATCCTGTCCGCACCATTGCAGTCCTGATCGATCCCATCGTTGGGCAGGTCGCGTGCCCATGGGTGGATTGAAGGATCGTCAGGGGCGCAGTCACCCTGGCCGAGGAAGTGCAAGGACCC
>JAUVAN010000238.1 GCA_030591725.1 Deltaproteobacteria bacterium | reverse complement strand
GATAGATCGTGCCCTGGCCCAGAAGATGGTCTTCGATACCCAGCCTCTTTGCCTCACGCTCGAACACCTCCACAAAAGTGTTGCCGATGGCCGCCCGTTTCTTCTCGGGCTCCACCTCCATCCCGAGCGCCTCCAGAAAAGCGTCGGCTGCGGAGACGAAATGCAGGTTGTTGCCGAGCCCGAGCTCCCTGTACATCTGCAAAACACCCGCGCTCTCGTCCTTTCGCATGAGCCCGTTGTCCACGTGAAGCATGTGAAGCCGATCGGGACCCAGCGCCAGACCGAACAGCTTTGCGGCCACGGTGGAGTCCACCCCACCCGAAGCGAGGAGAAACACGGACTGATCTCCCACCTGCCGCTTGATGGAGTTCACCTTCTCATCGATGTAATTGTCCATGGTCCACGAGTCGGCGCAACCGCAGATCTCCCTGACGAAGTTTGCGATCATCTCATCGCCGTGGGGGGTGTCATCCACTTCGGGGTGGTATTGAAAACCGTACCTGCGCAACTTGTCCGATCCGATGGCCGCGTAGTGATGCACCTTTCCCGCGTCACCGAGAAACGTGTAGCCCAGCTCCTCGAAATCCGGCCCGATCTCCGCCACCGAGTCGAAGTGACTCATCCAGACCGTCTCCACCTTGCCTAGCCCCCTGAAAAGGGGGTGATCCCGAACGATATGCATATCGGCACGGCCCCACTCGAGCCCACCGTGCACCACCTTGCCACCGTAGTGCTTCGCGATCTCCTGATGTCCGAAGCAGAAGCCGAGGATGGGAATATCCAGATCATAAATCTCTTTTGTATACGAGGAATCCTCCCCGTGGGACGACAGCGCCGGGCTGCCCGAGATGATGATCCCCTTGTATTGCTTGAATTTCTCGATGGGATCCTCCGGCTGAAGGATCTCTGCCAGCACTCGATGTCGGCGAACTTTTGTGGTGATCAGGTGAGCGTATTGCCCTCCAAAATCGATCACAGCAATGGCGTCGTGCTTCATGATTTGTTCCCTTTTCTCTGCTATACAGATTCTGGAACTCCCGGGCAAGATGGTGGGTCTAACGGTCGTTTGCAAGCGCGAGAAACATCCTTGCATGCTTCAACGCTGACCGTGCGTCCTTTTCGGTCTCTTCTTGAAATAACATCGGATAGCGCGGCGCAACCGAAAACTTGGATAACTCCGCAGCCGCTTCGAGATGCTCGTGCAAGCTTTTGTTCTTCACCGCCACAGAATGCACCAGAACCACCAGGTCATGCGTGTGCGGAACCGGAAGCTCCGCATGCACAAGCAAGGCCTTGAGCGCTTTTTCAGCGGCCTGTTGAGAATGAAAACAGGCCTGGTCAAAAAAATGCTCGTCCTCTGCCTCTGAAATCGCTCGTTCAGCCATGGCCAAGTCTCGTCGGGCCTTCTCGAGCCAAGCCAGAACCTCAGGATCGTCATGCTGCTTCATATATAACTATCCCATTGCGGCTGGCGTCCCAAACGACCGAGCTTTTCCAATTCGAGAAGCGTTGATATTCACTTGGTGTGACAACGAGGATATCAAGAGGAACCACAAGATCCAATAGCCCTTTTCGTATCAGGTCGATACGTTGAGAGGGTCTGAGATCGGTCCTGGCCACAACAAGGATGTCATAATCACTGGAAACAGACGCGGTTTCGGCGGCACGGGATCCGAAAAGGATTATCTCCTCGACATCCATGACCTTGACGACCTGATCTATGATCCGCTGTATGATTACCTTGTCGGACCTCATGGCTTTACACGCGTCTCGCTTTTCGCGGCGCGATTGATTTCGCAACCGTGTTTTCAAATCTATCATCCCCGGCGCGCCACTACAACGCAAAGAAAGTCCCGCTCGGCCACCGATCCACCGCTTCCACGATTTTGTGCCCGAAACGAGATTCTCCTCTTTCGCTTTAGTCTATGGTATCAATACCGACCATGACCAGACCAGGCGCACTACTACGGTTGGCTCGACCCAAACAGTGGGTAAAGAACATTTTCGTGTTCACTGCCATTATCTTCTCGGGACGGGTCACCAACATCGATGCCATATCGCATGCGTTGATAGCCTTTGCGGCCTTCTGCCTGGCGTCGACCGCGATCTACTTTCTCAATGACTTCCGCGACGTGAAAGAGGATCGACAGCACCCGACAAAGAAGACACGACCCCTCGCTGCGGGCACACTACCGCTCTGGACGGGACCTGTCGGGTTCGCGCTGGCCGCAGCCGCCTCACTCGCCGTGGCACTGTCCTTCCTCAACACCACCTCCGCCCTGGTGCTCGGCCTCTACCTCATGTTCAACCTCGCCTACTCGCTCGGACTCAAACACCTGGTAATAATCGACGTGCTCATCATCGCAGCGGGCTTCGTTCTTCGTATCCTCGCCGGCGCTGCCGCCATCTCGGTGATGCCGTCCACCTGGTTGATTCTGTGCGCGGTCACCATCTCTCTCTTCCTCGGTTTTACAAAGCGACGCGCCGAGGTGGTTCTGCTGGGAGAGAAGGCCAGGGAACACCGCAAGGTCCTGGCATATTACAACACGTCGTTTCTGGACCAGATGATCTCCATCGTGACCGCAGCCACGGTGGTCTTCTACATCCTCTACACGGTGGATGAACGAACGGTCGCCCTCGTAGGCTCGAGGTTGTTGATCCTCAGCGTGCCGCTGGTCCTCTACGGAATATTTCGCTACCTCTACCTGGTCTATCATTCCGAATCGGGGGGCGACCCCACGCGAACGGTCTTCACCGACATCCCACTTCTGCTCAACGGTATCGTATGGGGCGTGCTCTGCACTGGGATCATCCTTTTTGGAAAGGAATTGCTCAATGCGATCTATTGACAAGGCTCTTGAGAAAAACGAGGTACCCGCATGAATCGCGGATTCGTACTGCTCGGCGTCGCCGTAGTCTTCAACGGTGTCGCCAACGTCCTGATGAAGAAGGGCATGACCGGCGCGGACAATATCAACGGCGTCGGCGAGACCATCAAGCACTACCTCACCTCGTGGCCCGTCATTGTCGGCCTGGCCCTCTTCGCGCTGAACGTAATCGCGTACACCCAGGCGCTCACAAAGATACCGCTCTCCGTCGCATACCCGATCATGGTCTCCATGACCGGCCTCATCGTCATCTCCGGATCGATGGTCCTGTTCAAGGAGCAGATCGGATGGCTACAGTGGATCGGTTTTGCACTCATCATCGCGGGCGTGGTCTGCGTTACGAGATGAGAACGCCCTCGAAATTGCACGCGTGCAAGGCGGTCGCGATCTTCACGGTTCTGGTGCTCACGAATTGCACCACACAGCAGGAGTTGCCCTCCCCCAACCTCGACGAGCGAAATCGCACCCTCGCGCAAGCGTCAGAGATGATCGACATTATCTCAAGGGCCGACGCATCCTCCGCCGCCGATTTGCTGGAACACTCGGATTACCGGGTTCGTCGCGCCGCTGCCCTTCGCCTGATGGATCTCGGGACAGACGCGATCTCGGAGATCCCGCGACTCGTGAAGGCGCTCGACGACGATCACCCTCGAGTTCAGACGGCTGCGGCACGAGCCCTGGGGTCCATCGGCGACGAAAGCGCGATAGAACCGCTCATCACCAACATTGCAGATGAGAACCGCAAGGTCCGTCTGTGGACATGGAAAGCCCTCGTACAGTTGGGAGATCCGGCCATCGAAGCCCTGATAACGCACATGGGCAAGAACACACCCACCCGGGCTCTTTCGTATGTCAACGAGGCGGGAAACAAGATATCCCTTCTGATCGAGATCCGAAAAAGGATGCCCTCCTTCGGCATCAGGGCCGTACCGGCGCTTGTTGTCGGTCTCGAAAGCGAAGATCCCTGGACGAGAACCAACTCGGCCAACATCCTCGGCGAAATCGGCCCTCCCGCGAAAGAAGCCATCCAGGCGCTGGTGATTGCGCTCGACGACGACTACGGCGATTGCAGGTTCCGGGCCGTAGAGGCGCTCGGTAAGATAGGAGATCTGGATCCGATGGTGATGCCTGCCCTCGACAGGGCAAGCAAGGACAAGTCAAAGAAGATCGCCAACCGGGCGAAGCACGCCATAAAGACAATCAAGGCCGAACAGGCGAAGAAAAAAGAGAAAAAGAAGGCGAAGAAGAAGAGAAAGAAGAAGGCAAAACAAAAAGTAAAGAAGAAGGCAAAGAAGAAGGGGAAACCCTAAATCCGCTTGATTGTATAATCCACCTGACCGAGACCCATCTTCGCAGCGTGTCGAACATGCCCCCAGGAGTTTTTCAGGTGGACTGCGCCGAAGGGATCCCGGCCATCGTAACCATCCCGGATGAGCCGGTCGGCACGTGAACCGAGCAGCAAGGGAGCATCGGCCACCATGTCGAGGGTCGCCGCGTCCACGGCCACCGGGTCCGTCCCGATGAGCACACCGACGTTCTGGATCATGGGCACATCGCAGCTATCCATGCAGTCGCACTCGGGTTGCATCTCCATCATGAAGTTCACGTACACCACCCTGGCGGGCGAGAAGGTGCCAAGCACCGTGCGTGCCTGGGACGCCAGCGCTTCCTGGAACAGGTCATCGTCCTTGGGCGTAAACAACGCCTGATCCGGACACGCGGATATACATCGACCGCAGCGCCAGCAATCATCTGACACGATCACCTTATCATCGACGATCTCGATTGCGCCCATGGGGCAGTGCCTCGCGCAGATACCGCACAGGTTACAAGTATCGACTCCCTTCCACTCGGGGATGGTCCCCATCAGGAAATGCGCCTTGCCCCTGCACTTCTCCCATGTGCCGTGCCGGGGGTGCGAGCTCACACCTCCCATGGCCACATGCTTTATCGCGCCTCCGAAGCCGGCCTGGATATGTCCCTTGACGTGACTCAAGACAACCATCGACGGCGCGTCGTGAATTGCAGAAGCAACGCATTGCGTCCCCAGAAGCTCACCGGCATCCATCTCGATGGAATCATTCCCAAAGATCCCGTCCGCCAGAAACACAGGGGCTCCCAGAGTGGCCCGGTTGTATCCGTTTCTGTTTGCGACCTCGAGGTACTCATGTCCCAGCATGCGTACGGTATCCGTCACAAACGGGTGAGCGCCGATCTTTTTCAACGCATTGACGACCTCCGCAACGAACGGAGGTCGGACGGTTTGTATGGCGCCCCTGCTCCCGAAGTGGATTTTCACCGGCACCACGTCTCCGCGCCCGACCGAGTCGATCAAGGGATAGTCATCGAGGAGCTCGATGAAGCGTCCCAGCAGGGAATCGGCGTAATCGAATCTGTCGGTACGCGCTGTCAGAAACCAGACCTCGCTGGGCGTACTGTCGTCGGGCATTACGTTCGCTCCTTATCGTCCGGTCAGACGATCTGCGCCGATGTCATCAATTGATCGCAGAAGTGGCAACGGACCTTTTCGTCTCCGGCTCTGCGCATCACCGGTTTGACCGACTCCAGGTGCTCGACACGAGATATGCACCCCCTGTTGGAGCAAGCCATGTGAGGGATGTTCTCGATGACAGCGGGCAGCTTCAGCCTGATCTTTCTGACCACCTTCGCTTCCTTGATTGTATTGACCGTACATCCCGGAGAGATTGCGGCGACGGCCCTCAACTCGTCCTGGGTGAACTCACGATCCTCGATCATCAGCATTCCCTTGATCGACTCCGGTCTTCTCAGCGACCGCACTGTGGCCGCGCGGTAGATGTCACCACGCTCCCGAACCTTGAGCATGCGAACCAGAACGTCTTCCATGTACGGTCGCATATGGTCTATCACCACCCCGTTTTTCCGAAGCGGGCGTATGGACACATCGGTTCTCACCGGCCTGTCCTCTACCTCGAGTTCCTCGAAAAAGTCTCCGTTCAAGTCCGGGTCCTTCCACTCCTCTCCATCGAAATCATCTCCCAGCAACCCGAAGGAGAGAGCCAGCTCGGTGAGCCTTGTGGGAACACCGTTGCCCGCCTGAACCTTGTATAGCGCCTTCGGGTTTCCATCCAGAATCGAGGAGATGGATGGCGCGGCCTTGTCAATCGGCAAGGGGTGCATCAGTCCGAAGCCCTCGCGTGTGTTCTCGATCATCGACCCGGTGAACTCACTCATGGCCTTGGCCTTGTCATACTCGGACAGGTCGGGCATGCGCTCCTTCTGGATTCTGGTCTGGTACAGAATATCGGTTGCCCTGGCCATCTCGTCGAGTTGCTCGTGGATCGTCACCTCCACGCCGTGCTCTTTCATCATCTCCATCAGAACATCCGGCAGGGCAAGCACATGGTGAGAAAACAGATGAAGACGTACGCCCTCGAATTTGGCCAGCGCGATCGCCAGTGAATGCGCTGTCCGTCCGTACTTGAGATCTCCGGCTATCCCCATGTCGAAGTTGTCGAGCCGACCGAGATGCTCGCGAATCGTGAAGAGATCGAGCAACGTCTGGGTCGGGTGCTCGTGCTTGCCGTCGCCGGCGTTGAAGACGGGCACCTGCAAATGATCTGCGGCAAACCTGGCCGAGCCGTCCAGCGGATGGCGCATGATGACGGCGTCGCAAAGATACGCTTCATACATATCGAGTGTATGCCGGAGGGACTCGCCCTTCTTGACGGATGTTCCCTCCGTACCCGAGAACCCCGTGGTTCTCATCCCCAGGCGCATGGCCGCGATCTCGAAGCTCGTTCGTGTTCGCGTGGAGTTCTCGTAGAACAGCAGCGCGGCGAGGAGATCCTTCCCGTCGGCCAATCGGTACCTGGAAACATCCTTTGCGGCAAGGGCCCGCTTCATCTCGACGGCCTTGTCCAG
>JAUVAN010000088.1 GCA_030591725.1 Deltaproteobacteria bacterium | reverse complement strand
CGGAAAAGGAACCGGCCGGCGGCGCGGACCTCGCCGCACATGCGCTCGACCAGGGTGACGGCGCGGTCGCGGATATCCTTGGCGCGTGCCGTCTCTTCCTTGTCGGCGCCGAGCACCTTGCTCAGATCGGCGCAGAGCCGTGAAGCCTCGGCGGCGACGTCTGCGTCGTGGCCGATTTTGGAGAGCGGGTCGGCGTGTGTCTCGCAAAGCGCGGCCAGCGTGACCAGGTCCTGCAGGAGATCGCGCTTCGACGAGCCCTCGCGAACTTCCGAGAGCGCCCTGGACAGGCCGGGGGGGGTGAACTTCTTTTCGACAAAACTGAGATCGAGCAACAGATCGGAGCGCACCTCCGGGGCGCGATCGAGCTTCGCCGCCGTCTCCGGATCCTTTTCGGGGTTGCTGAAGATGGTCCACTGGGCCTCGGCGTAATGCACGGACAGCGCCGCTACCCCGAGCACGTCCACGTTATCGATATCGAACAGGTCCGCTTGCGCAAGCCTGTTAAAAATGGACCGGTCCCTTTCCGTGACCCGCGCGAGCCGCTCCGCCTCCGATATTACATCCTTGCAGGTGCCGCGCGTGGGCGGGCGCACCTCGTCACGCGGTATCGCCTCGTAACTCGACATCATCTTTTCGTAAGCTTCCTTTGGTGTCATCTGAATCTCGCCTCCCCTTCAGTTGTGTGTTTCGAGCCGCAAAAATTACTCATGTGCGGCAAGTGTGTCAAGACGTTTTGGGGTTGGTTTGTCCGCCAGCCCCTACCTGAAAAGGGCGAACACGCAGGTTCGCCCCTACTTGAGGGTGAGGACGATTTTGATTTCTTCCAGGGTTGCCGTCAACAAGTCGATCTTGCCGGCGAGGGCGTCGATCCGGGCGGACATGTTGTCCAGGGTGTCCTTTTCCAATTCCTGGGCAAGGGAACTCAACTCAACGCTTACGGCCTCGGGCCTGTCCTCCTCGTGTTCATCTCCGTAGAAACGTTCGAGGGATTTCTTGAGGCGGAACTCGGGAGCGATGAGGGGCATGATTTCCATACCGGTCACGTCGGCGATGAGCTCGAGGGTATCGTGGTCGAACGGATCGGACATTGCCACGTAAAGCGTTATGCCGGAGAGCCGCACCGGGATGACGGCGTTCTTTATGGCGATCTCCTTGGGGATGAGCTCCAGGATCTCGGAGGGAATATGGAGCCCCTGGATGTTGACGCACGGGAGCTCCGCCTGCTTGGAGAGGAACGCGGCCAGGACCGCTTCGTCGATGAAACCCAGGTGAACGAGCGCGCTGCCCAGCCTCTCGCTGGTGTTAGCCTGCTCCTGGAGCGCAACGCGCAGCTGGATTTCGTCGATGAGATTGGAATCGAGCAGCAAGTCTCCCAGTCGTTGTGGTGTGTGTTTCGACACTCCGGATTCCTCCATAACAAAGCCGGCTTCTAACATCTTCCCCTTCCCCTCGCAGGGGAAGGCCGGGATGGGGTCAACAGGACACCAGAGAATATATCACAATCAATACTCAATCATGTACGTCAAAAAATAAAACAGGACCTATTTTTTTTCTTCCAGGCTCAAATAATAGTCGCAACGATCCATCCAGTCCCGCGCATACTCCCTGGCGCCGCTTGGTACAGTATCGTCATTTGCGATCTCCTGAAAAACCATGGCGGCCTCCGTGTTTTCCCCTATTTCGAGAAGAGATTGCCCCCGCATCCGGCGCGCGGCAAGAGCGATATCCGGAGTCGTCTTGTTGATGTCGATCCTCTCCAGGACGTTCAGTTTGGCCAGGGTTCCCTCCGGATCGCCGTGGCGAAAGTACTGGCGGGCCAGCAGGTACGCGAGAAACGGGTTGTCAGGATACACGCGAGCGGCATCGGCAATTGCCAGCATTGCCAGCGGCTCCGAGGGACCGTCGCGGCCCGGGCTCCTGGCCAGTATTTCGATGATGGGAGCGACAACCCGAGAGTCCAGGGGAGCGAGGGCGGTCTTCACCTGAAGACGCCTGCGATCCGCGTTTGACGGCGCGTCCGCCGAGAGTTCGGCGTACTTCCTTGCTGCATCACCAGCGTTGCCGGCCCCGTACTCCAGATCCGCCAGCATTTCGCGCAGGGCGTTCTTCCTGGATTTGCCCACGGTTGCGTCCACGAGCATGTCATCGGCCATTGCCCGCGCCTCGTCGCACCGACCGGACCTCATGAGCCCGCCCAGCAGCGCCATCCGTGTAGACCCGGTCCCTCCAGAGCGTTCCACGGACTCCTCGAGCAACGCAATCAGATCGTCCAG
The DNA here is from genome assembly GCA_030591725.1 of Deltaproteobacteria bacterium. Taxonomy (GTDB): domain Bacteria; phylum Myxococcota_A; class Polyangia; order JAAYKL01; family JAAYKL01; genus JAUVAN01. The sequence continues at coordinate 10,505 of JAUVAN010000088.1, read as the reverse complement.
CCTGCCCGAATCGGCCGACCTCGAGGCCCTGTCGCGAAGCCGCGCCACCTCATGTACGCAAACACTCCTGATCACCGATGGGCGATCGAATCGATGTCCGGCCGCGATGAGATCGTTCTCGCGAAGGGGTATTTCGTCCAGAAAACCGAGCCATTCTTTCCAGAGATCATTCAGATCCGCTCCCGTGGCGTCTTTCCAGGAGATCCCCGAGTAGACCTTCTTCAGGGCGCCTGCGCCGTGTCGGTCCTTTATCCTGCGGCAGAAGGAGCCGGCCGCGGAATAGGCCCTGGATGCATGGGTGTCCAGAAAGCCCGGGCCGAACAATGTAGCAGCGGTCGGAAGCAGATCGAGGCGCTTCATTGCCGCAGACCACTGGTGAATAGTGAGATCCCCCCGTGGCCCCTGGGCGGCGACGGCAAGCCCCTCGATGAGGCCGGGGTTCGGGTACCATCCGCCGAGACCTCCCGCGATCTTGAACGGCCCGCGACCGAAGCTCGCGGAGACGGCGTGGGCCAGCTCGTGGCGAAGCACCTCATGAGGGACCCGATCTGCGATTACATACACCTCTGATCGCCACGGCTTGGCGATGTTGGTGCGCCTGGCCCCGATGGCGTCACCCTTCTGGCCGCGGTTCTTGAAGAAGAAGACCGCTATTCGCTCGCGCCCGGTTTCTTCGAGGAAGCTCTCAACCTGATGAAGGGAGAAAGCGGCGTCTCGGGTCAGTTCCTTCACCGAGTCCCCGGGCGTCTCGGGAGAGAAGTGCAGATCCAGTCGGCCGATGGAGACATGAGTGGAGAGGAGTTGTTCCAGGTCGGCCCGATCGGTCCGGTGACCCAGTTTGTTCCCGGCCGCGAACATGGCCAGCGCGACGGCGGCGGATACTCCCAGGGGGACCAGGCTGCGTATACGCGAGCGCTCCGACAGGCGTCGCAATGAGAGCCTCAATGATGCGGGGTCCGCCAGGAGGGCGCCCGCAGACAGGATAAGGACCAGGTGGGAGATCCCCGCCAGCCGGTATGTGACGAGCCGATGATCAATTTCGATGAGCGTGTCGTAGAGGACCCCTGGAAAGTAGCCGAAGAACGGGCCGAATGCGAACACGGCTGGGGTCGAATGGAACCCGTGGAAGGCCGCCGCGATGCTGCCCGCGAACGCGACGAACCATATGACGGATGCGGTCTTCGGACCCGGCGAGAGCAGCCCGGCCAGCAACCCGAACCCGGTTGCCAGCAAGACCGAGGGCAGGGGGATGAGGGCAACGAATGCGAGGCCCTCGCACAGGTTGCAGGGAGGCACTCTCAGGCCGTTGAGCAGCGCGATGATAAGCGGGAGCAGCAGAAGAAGCAGACCGTGGGCGGCGGCCCTGCCGTACATGGCGAGCACCGAGTACCTCACTCCGGGGAACGCTGCCTTGCGAGCCCGGACCCTCGACGGATAGACGGATGCCAGGTGTCCTGCTCCCAGAGAGGAGATGAGAGAGATGAAGAGGGCCATCTCGTACCCCAGGTTTTCCAGCAACGGCGCGGCACAGGCCAGGAGCGCAGCCACGGAGACGAAGACGAGCCAGCCCACGAAGAGCCGCCAACGCCAGGGGGGGTATGATATCCCTCTCACTCAATTCGCCCGTCAGCGACCATGAGAAGTCGCCATGAAATCTTTTTTTTGAACGCCTTCATGTTATCATGCGGCCAGGTCAACTTCTTTTGAGCGAAAAGTAAACAGGCGTTTCATCCTGTGCGTTGCTATTCTGGGCGGAGTTCTCTGTTCTGGAGCCGGCGCGAAGGCCGATCCCACCAACTATCAAAGGTATGTAATTGGGGAGCGGGCCCTGGGTATGGCGGGCGCCCAGACTGCTGCGGTCAACGACCCGATGGCCAACTACTACAACCCGGCCGCAATGGGGTTTACGTCGTCCACAATGGTGTCCGCGAGCAAGGCCCTCTACAGTTTCGACTCCAGGAAGATCAAGGGGGGGTACATTCCATGGTCTTCGTTCTCGGGCGATGAAACTGCCGATGCGCTGACTCTGGAGCACAAAAACGATCTGACTTTGCCGTCCACTCTGGCCCTCAGCTCCAAGTTCGGACCAAGGCTGCCGGGAAAAGGGCCGAGACGTCACGCCATCGGCATCGCCATTCTCGTGCCCAATCAAGACGAATATACCCTCAGCTCCATCTGGGAGTCGGCCGATGAGGACAGGCGCGACAAGGAAACCTACAGGTTGTCGGAATCATACAAGCAGGTCTGGACGGGCCTTTCGTACGCATTTCGTTTTTCCCATGACTTTGGGATGGGACTCTCGGCGTTTCTTGTGAACACTTCCTTCAACAGGCATATGACCTTTTCCCGCAGGGCGGACACAGACACCTGCGAACTGGATCAATGCGGGTACCTGGAATTCAAGGAATCAAATCTTTCCATAGACACTGTTTCTCTGTTGTTCCGGCTGGGAGGGCTCTGGAAACCTCACGAGAACTGGCGTTTCGGTTTGACCGTGACGGCGCCGACGATTTTGCTGGGAGATCTGAAGCTGTTCAAGACAGAAGGCAATCTCAAACAAACCTACGGAGCATCCTGGGTATCGGGAAGCGATGACGACTGGGCGGACTACTATTCTGATTCTTATAATCTGGATGTTGCCACGCACGAACCCATGTCCTTCCGGGCCGGTGCAGCCTACCTGTGGAACAAGCGGTTCGCTGTCGATCTGGATGTTGCTCTTCACCTTCCTGTCAGCTATCGCCGGATAGAGGGCGATCCCGTGATGGATAGACGTTGTCCCGATGGCGAGGATCCTTGCGATGACGAGGATGAGACCGCAAGTCCCGAGTGGTTCGACAACGGCATATACAAATCGATAAATCGCAGGACCGTGACCAACGTGAATATCGGTTGGGAATTGATAATCAATGAGATCTGGACTCTCAGAAACGGATTCTTCACTGATTTTTCGGCGGCGCCCCCGATCAAGGAGGGTGATGTTCCACAGCAGTCAAGGGTCAATAAATTCGGAACCGGGCTATCCATGGGATTCAGGGCCCAGGGGTACAACATTTCAATTGGCGCGACCGGCAGTATAGGATACGGGAACGCCTCGACCTACAACCCACACAGTGGCCTCTGGCAACCTGCTCCGCTGGAGGAGAAGGCGCTTTACATCTTCATTGCCGGTGTCCAGAAGGCCGCGGTGAGGGGCTCCAAACGGGTGGTCAAGAAAGTGGACAAAAAGATAGAAGAGGCAAAAGCCAAGGAGGAAGAGGCGACGATTGAATAGTCAGACCCCATGTGGCGTCACAGAAGAGTGACAAGGGTCTATCAAACCGAAAGGGAATGAAGATGCCCAAGAAAACACTGGCACTGATAGTCATGGCGGTCTTCCTGGCTGTTTCAATGACAGCCATGGCGGGAAACAAGGGAAGAATTAAGGTGAAGCTCGTCAATCACCTCGGCGCGACCACCAACGGTACCGTGATTGCCAAAAAGGGCAGCAAGACCAAAACCTGCAAGACGTCTGCCGGAACCTGCACCCTGACCGGTCTCAAGAAGGGGAAGTGGAAGGTCACCGCGAAGACAAAGGGCGGAGCCAAGGGCGGCCCGGTAAAAAAGAAAGTAAAGGCCGGAAAGAAAGTCAACCTCACGATCAAGGTGAAAAAGAAGAAATAGGCAGCGGCAGTTGAATTTGCACGCATGCGTTTGATCCCTTTTTAGTACCTCTTTTACCTTTTCAAATCTCATTAACCGAGAAAACATCGATCCGATGTTTGATTTTGTTAAAGAAACCAACTATTTTTTTCGTGCGTATATAATGATGTTAGTAATTGATTGGCAGGCACATGTTGTCTCTAATTATTTACGTCAAGACCATGATGCATGTTTTGCACGAAGGAGCTTGTAGATGAGAACGCCGTTTGGGATATGGATTGTGGCCTGCATGGCTGCGTTGCTGTTCAACCCTGCACAAGGATGGGCCCAGGACACGGAGGCCATCGAGTACAGCGACGAGGAGGCGGCAGGCGATGCCGAATACAGCGACGAGGAAGCCGCCGGATCCGTAGAGGGGTCTGCGGAGGGTGAGTCGGACTGGTCCCTGTCCTACGGGGGGGATGACTCCGAGGAGGGGTCGCAAGAGGAGTCGGAGGACAACCTGATGCTGTGGGAGGCCTCTGCGGAGGAGGCCTCCAGCATAAATCGCGCGAAGCTGAAGCCCTGGGAATGGGGCGCCATGCGACATCACTCCACCCTTACCGGGAGCACGGGCCTTTTGCACATGCAGGAAGCCGGATCCGGGCCGGCCGGCACCTTCGGGTTCGGCGTTCACGGAACCTATTTCAAGTATTCCGATTACCTCATCAAGGGTGACGAGAACATCGGCATGTGGGGCGACGTGAACCTGCGCATCACCCCCCTCGATTTCCTTGAGATCCACTACGGGATCGCGGCTTCGGCCAATTACAACAACAAGGAGTATCCCGCCCTCTTCCAGACTCTCGGAGACATGGATCTGGGACTCAAGGGGTTCTACTCCTTCACCAGGTTGCTCACGTTGGGTCTGGATCTCTCCATGTTCATGCTCAACTCCCTGGGTGAGGTGGCCCTCGACTGGTCGGGCACGAGCTTCGGCATGGACGCCCTGGCCACCTTCGATTTCGCCGGGATCAGCGATGACTTGCCGTTGCGCGCTCACCTCAAGGTGGGTTACTTCTTTGATCGTGCGGCAAATCTGATCGAGGACATAGAGGCCGATCACGGCGGATGCGGCTACGACGGGGTGGACAATGATGGAAACGTGGAATACGCGGGTTGCCTGAGCCCCGTTGAGAGAACCGCCCTCGGCATCGATCGGAACGATCAGTTCAGGATAGGTATAGGCATCGACGCGCTGCTACCCTACGTCTCGCCCATGGTTGAGTACAAACTCGAGATCCCCGTTAACAGGCAGGACTTCATTTGTCCCAAGGACATCCCGGGTAGCTACGATAGCTGCATGGTCGAGGAGTCGGGGTCGGGCTTCCGCCAGGTGCTGACAATCGGCGCCAGGGTTCTTCTGCCGATTGAAGATCTGGCCATCGATCTCGGTGTTGATATCGGACTTACCGGATATGCCCCCACGGTTCACGAAATGGCTGCAGAGGTTCCGTATCGCATCATTTTCGGCGCGAGCTACAACTTCGATCCCTTCGTCGAGCCGCCGCCACCGCCACCTCCGCCGCCGATAGTCGAGCCTCTGCCGCCGCCACCTCCACCCACAAGGATCCTGGGGCTCGTGCATGACGAGGAGTCGGTGGACACTCCGGTGGCCCACGCGGTTGTCGCTTATCAGGGCATGGACCTCAACGCGCAGGTTTCCGGCAACGACGGACGGTTTACCTCTTACGAGATGCCGGAAGGCCCCCTGACCCTGAACGTAAGCGCTGATGGTTACAACGACGGAACTTTCACGGTGGAGATCGCGCAGACGGGAGACCTGGAGCAGTCTTTCCCGCTAAAGGCAATTCCCAAGAAGGGAACCATCGCGGTCCAGGTGATCGACGACAAGGACGCCCCCCTTGCGGGCATAAGCGTCAAGGTCAAGGGCCCGACGGACCAGACCTTCACAACCGATTCGGACGGCAAGTTTGAGTTCGACACCGACGAGGGCGAGCACAAATTCATGATTGATGCCGAGGGATATCTGAATAAACGGACGAAGGTCGATGCAGTGCTGGAGACCAGAACCCAGATGCAGATTCAGCTTCGTCCCAAGCCCAAGAAGTCCCTCGTGGTGGTCAAGAACACTCGTATCCGGATCAAGCGCAAGATCCATTTCGAGACCGATTCAGATCAGATAGATCCGCGTTCCTTCGGTCTCCTCGACGAGGTTGCGGACACGCTCATCAGAAACCCGGACATCAAACTGGTCGAGATTCAGGGGCATACGGACAACAGGGGCAAGAAAGATTACAACACGGATCTCAGCGAACGTCGTGCCGGATCGGTCAGGACCTATCTGACGGATTCGGGCATTGAGCGAAGTCGACTGCAGTCCAAGGGGTTCGGGCCTGAAAAGCCCATCGCTCCAAACGTCACAAGGAACGGCCGCGCTCGCAATCGGCGAGTGGAGTTCCATATCAAGGAGCGCTCCGAGTAGATCTCATCTGAGGGTCTTGCCCACATCTGTTGAAATCTGCTACTTCCCTACCGGTTTTATTCCAAACAAGGTGAAGACATGTCCAAAGTTCGTGTTCGTTTTGCGCCGTCCCCCACAGGAGTTCTCCATCTGGGTGGAGCTCGTACCGCTCTGTTCAATTGGCTTTTCGCAAAGCACACCGGGGGTGAGTTCCTGCTTCGGGTCGAGGACACCGACCTGAAGCGGTCCACCGAGGAGTCCACTCACGCGATCCTCGACGCCCTCCAGTGGCTGGGAATGGAATGGGACGAGGAACCCATCTACCAATCCTCTCGCATCGAGGAGCACAAGGCCGCCTTGAACAGACTCATAGACGAAGGCAAGGTCTACAAGTGCTACTGTACCCCGGAAGAACGTCAGGTAATGCGGGATGAGGCGAAGAGCGCGGGACGCACTTTTATCTACGACGGCCGCTGCGACGGCAAGCCCGACCAGTCGGACAAGGCGTTTGTCTGGCGCTTTCGCATATCGAAAGAAGGGGAAACCGTGGTGGAGGATCTGGTGCAGGGCAGGGTGGTTACGCCCAACTACGAGATCGAGGATCTGGTGATCGCGCGCTCAGACGGAACGCCCCTGTACAATTTCGTGGTCGTCATCGACGACGCGGCAATGGGCATCACCCACGTGGTTCGCGGCAAGGATCACCTCACCAACACGCCCAAGCAAATGGCCATTTACAACGGGCTCGGTTTGCCCATACCCAAGTTCGCTCACCTGCCGTTGATACTCGGGCTCTCCAAACGACTGCGCTCGGCGGGGATCGAGTCATACAGGGAGCAGGGTTACCTTCCGGGCGCGGTGAACAACTACATCGCAAGACTGGGATGGTCCCATGGAGATCAGGAGATCTTCAGCGATGCAGAGCTTATCGACAAGTTCGACCTGGCGGATGTCAACCGCTCCGAGGGCGCTCTCAACGTGGAGAAGATGGAATGGATCAATCAACAGCACATCATGGCCACCAGCCGTGAGGAACTGGCGGTCATGGTGACTCCGTTCCTGTCGAGGGCCGGGATCGAGGTTGACGCCGAAGATCCCCGACTGCCGCAGGCGTGTGAGACGGTGCAGTTGCGATCAAAGACCCTGGTGGAGATGGCCGCCAAGATGAAGTTCTATTTTATTGAAGACGATTCCATCGTTTACGATGAAAAGGCCGCGAGGAAATTCTTCACCGAGGAATCAAAAGCACGCATCGATGGGATGGCCACTGCTCTGGAAGCCTCGCAGGACTGGACGGCCCAGGCAATCGAGGATGCTGTCAATGGTTTCTGCGAGTCCTCGGATCTCAAGCTCAAGCATATCGCCCAGCCTTCGCGGGTGGCGCTCACCGGAGAGGCTACCGGTCCGGGGCTCTTTGAAATGATGGTAGTACTCGGACGCGCATCGGTGCTGAACAGGCTTCGCCGCGCATGTGGAGGCGAGTGATCGTTGCAGCTGCGTGATCTCCATCCGAAGCGGTTCTTCATCGAGTCATGGCGAAATATCGACATTGAGGCCACCGAGTATAGATCGTCGTCCGGCAACAAGGGTGGTGACCTGCTGCGCGCTATCTACGTGTTTGCGGTTGTAGCGATCTCCCTGATCTTGATGGATGACGAATATTTTGGAGGGCAAGCAGCCTTTCTCGGAATACTCGATTTCATCGACGACGCCAACAGCCCTCAATCGAGCCCGTTTCTCTTTGCGCTTGTCGGCTGGTTGAAGCCTGACGACGGATCGTCCATTTACAGCGCCATCATTCGGTCTGGCTATTTCGAACTCTTCAGCCTGGCGTACTGGGCGAGCTGGAGGGTGATCGGGTTCCTGATCATTCCAATCATAGCGATCATCGCGCATCCCAAAATGAAGCTTGGCGACAGCGGCCTGTCTTTCAAGGGATTCTCGAAACACGCGTGGGTTTACGGGGTTCTCTTCCTGCCGGTGCTGGCGATGGTTATTGTCCTTTCCTTCACGGAGGAGTTCTCCACTTACTACCCGTTCTACTCGAAGGCGCATCTCTCCATCTTCAACTTCGTTGTGTGGGAGGCATTCTACATAGCCCAGTTTCTATCCCTGGAGTTTTTCTTCCGCGGGTTCATGATACAGCCGTTGCGCAGGACAATGGGATCGCCGGTAATCCTCGCGATGATGATTCCCTATGTCATGATCCACTTTGGAAAGCCTCTCCCCGAGTGCTTTGCCGCCATCATTGCCGGAATTATTCTGGGAACTCTTGCGCTGCGAACACGATCCATCTGGGCGGGTTTTCTCGTTCACGTCAGCGTCGCGCTATCAATGGATGTCGCCGCCATCTGGCAGACCAACTGGTAACACGACATGGAAGGAACGGTGGCGCCTGGGCCGGGAGATTATTTCCCCGTTTTTCTGACACCTGTCTTCATCGGATCTCCCTCATATCCCAGCTCTTTCCAATCCATGCGACCTTTCCTGAAGTGGCAATCGCCACATTTTAACGCACTGGACTTTGGAGCGACCTGGTGGTGTATCGGCCAGTACATCTCTGTCTCGATCCAACCCAGCGAACCCGAGTACTTCAGACCGGCTGTCTTCATGCCCAACACAGCCGACTTCTCCCAGTCGAAGGTCTTCCAGAAGCCATCTTCCCCGAAGAGCTTCGGTACGATCAGTTGTTTGAGTTCTACGTCATAGGGCTGCTTGCCGCGCATGACCTTGAACGGCGCGATCCTGGATCCTGAATCGGCGATGCTACCCAGTTGCTTGTTGAGCACGAGCACATCCCCGGTCAGTTCGATCTTCTTGCCCCTGGTGTAGACCTCTTGAGTCCCGTTGGACCAGGCATACTCGGGGACAATCTCTTTGCCCCATTTGAATGATCCCTTCTTCTTCGACCAGAGCGGCATCCCAAACTTGTCCTTGCCGCTTTCGAGATCCTTCCCCGATGTAGACCAGTCCCACCAGGTTTTCGTCGGAATTTCTCGCGCAAAAGACGGAATATGACATGTTTCGCAGGCGACTGCCGCCAGGTGCAAGTCGATCTTCTTGTTCTTGTGCTCTACGTCCTTGTGGCATTCCAGGCAGGTGAAGTGGCTGTCACTTTCGCCCATCGGCGCCGTGGCGTACAGCGAGCCTCTGATTTCATGCTTCTGAGCCGTGTGACAGTCCGCACAGGTGAATTCGTTGCCACCCATATGCACATCCAGATCCTCGGAGGGCTTCAGCAAGCTGGAGTCCAGATCGCCGTGCTTGACGCCGTCCCCGCCGCCACCATTGAAGTGACACGTGCCACAGTTGCGACTGGTTGTCTTCCCGACGTTCTGCGCGATCTTGGCGTAGTCCGGAGGAAGGAACTTCTTGCCCATGAAAACCTTCTCCTCGACAGTTGGATACCCGGCGCCGGTGGGGAACTTCTTGTAGGTCCCGGTCCGATCATGGCAAACGAGACAATCGATGTTCTCCTTGTTTGTAAAATCGAAACTCGCATCTTTCCAGCCGTAACCGATGTGGCAACTGGTGCAGCGGGGCCAGTTGCCCTCGACAGCGATGCAGTAGTTATTCAGAATGTTCGTCTTGCCGTACCGCTCGGTTTTCCCGCCCGGCAGCTTCTTTTCTGTTAGCCAGCGCCAGTGCCGCGTCATTACGACATCGTCGCCGACGTCTTCGTGACACTCGAGACAGGACCTGGTCACGTCCTGGGGAGTCTTGAACGGGCCTGTATTTCCCTCGTGTTCTTCGATGAGCGATACCTTGGGGGGCACCACCGGCGCTTCTACCTGCGGTTGCTCCTCTTTTTGTGGCTGCTCCTCTTTTTGCGGTTGCTCCTCTTTTTGTGGCTGTTCCGTGACATCGCTGCCGCCACAAGAGGCCATCAAGGCGGCCGCAAAAAACACAGCTGCGAACTCGAAGCATACAATTGACTCTCGATGTTTCATGTCTGTTGCCCTTTTGTTCTTTCGAAAAAACTACATTATTTCGTCGTCGGCTATTTCACCCGCTGCGATTCCTCGATCTCGCAGATCCTCAAGCAGCACCTTCCTGATCTCGAGGCAAGCGTCGTAGAGCTTCGGTTGTACGAGGCTGTAGAAGACCGTTTGCCCGTCTTTTCGCCCATGCACGATATTCTTACTTCGCAGTAGATTCAGGTGCTGGCTGGTGTTGGCAATCGGCACGTCGATCGCCGCTGCGAGTTCTCCAACGCTCTGTTCACCCTCGGCAAGAAGCGCGATGATCATGAGTCTCTTTTCGTTGGCGATTGCCTTGCAGAACTCTGCGTGGAGCTTGAATATCTCTGGGTGTTGCATATTCGGCATCTGGAACTTTCGTATAATCGAAAATGCGCACATACGGAGTATGCGCGCCAGGCCCAGAGTGTCAAGGCCCT
>JAUVAN010000256.1 GCA_030591725.1 Deltaproteobacteria bacterium | reverse complement strand
TCGCCGTTGTTTTGATAGAGATGCTTTTCGCAAAGATCTTTGCCGAGCAATTCCGGGTACGAGAGGCGGTTCGGAAGGAGCGGATCGCATCCGGCGCGGATGGCCTCGATAGTTGCCAGCCCCAGAGTCTCCTGCCAGGCGGTGGACACCACCACGTCCGATTCTGCGAGGGCTTTTGCGTACGCCGCCCCCTCCAGAAACCCCCATTCCACGATACGATCGCCAAGGCGCTCCCTCGCCTCGTCCATGATCGGCGGAGTGTCGCGGTACGAGCGTCCGATAACGGAGACCTCGAAAGGCATGTTCTCCTGCGCAAGATCGAACAGCACGGAGAAGAAGTCATCCGGGTTCTTGTCGTGCTCGAAACGGTGGGGCCAGATCACTCGCAGGGGCTCGCCGGACCGATCCGGGCTCACGCTGCGGGCGTCATCGAATATCTTCATGTTCACGCCCACGGGGATTACCGTGGATTTACCCTCGATGGCAGTGACGATCTGCGCGGAGTCGATGGTTTTGTCGTGCCTGAGGAACGCGGGAATCCCATCGATGAAGGCCTCCATCTGCTGGTGCGAACAAAAAACGCAACGGGTGGCTGCGAGGCAGGTGAGGACGTTGATAGCGCAGAACTCGAAATCCCGACGGGTCCCCTTTCGCAGGGGATAGGTCAGCTGGTTTTCATGAAAATAGGCCGCTGTTGGAGTGGAGGCGATCCTGGGGCAAAACCCGATGAGCGAGGGCAGGTTCACATAGTCGGAGACGAGCATCACGTCGGGCCATGGATCGAGCTTTTCGATATTCGAGGCCAGGATCCATGCGCTCATGCGCATGCGCCATTTCCATTTGGTCGCGCGCAGGGTGATCAGTTCACAAGGTAAATCCAGATTTTCGGTCAACCCTTTCAGGAACGCGGCGTGGCTCTCGCCGAACCATGGCTCGATCAACGCCAGGCGCGGTCCAGCCACCACTCACTCCTCTTTTTTCGGAGCGTATTGCCCGAGACTGCACCCGGCGGCGACGGCCACAGATCTTTCCAGTCGGCCCAGCAGCTTGAGATCTCGCGCGGCCGCGCGGCGAAGGTCGTCGAAGGGGGAGGAAAGATCGCATCTGGCGGGCACCGCGATGTCAGGGTTCTGCTCCACCACACTCACGGCGGATCCGAGCAGGACCCTGGTGAGATCCGATAATGGGGCAACCCTATCCATCACAACGGCGAGGCTTCCAATGCTCTGGAAGAGCCTCCACGCGTTCAGATCGTCCGTGGCCTTGAGGGAGCCGCCGAGCAAGGTGTAGGAGCCGTTCCAGACGTCGAGGAGGCGAGCGGGATCGATGGTGACATCGGGTGTCCTGGTCCACAGGTACAGACGTTCGAGGGCGCCAATGGCCAGGGTCGTGCTCGCCTCGCTGCCGTTAACCAGGGAGGCCTTGGATCGGGCCAACGAGCCGTATCCGATCGCGCTGAGGGCGACCTCTGCGCTGATCAACGACAAGTCTTGTGGCACGGAGGGAAGGGTGAACACCAGAGAGAGCATCTCGATGGCGGCGACGGCTGTGCCGATGCTGCTGGATCCATCATCGAGGACTGCCACGGCTGCCTCGGCCGAGGTGGTAGACGGTTCCTGTGCCAGGATACTGAGGGCCGCCACGGCACGGTCCATCGGCTCTGAGCCGCGGGAAACGGCCGCCAGTTTCGCTTCTTCGAACCGTCCCTGAGCGAGCAGCTGTTCAGCGGATAACGCGGCACCACCGGTCGCGCCGCCACAAGAGAGCGCGAACAGCGCGATGAAAACCATCCCCCCAAAAAAACAAGATGGGAAAAAGATCTTCATGCCTTCTTGACCTCCTCGAGCCGAACGATCGCTTCGTTTATCTTCTCCAGCCGGACACGGGAGTCTTCCATCCTGCTGCGCTCCTTATCGACGACTTCGGGCGGCGCCTTGGAGACAAACTTCTCGTTGGAGAGTTTCCGCTGAGCATATTCGATATCTTTGACAGCCTTCGACCGCTCTTTTTCAAGGCGCGATTCTTCTGCGTCCAGATCCACGACGCCCTTCAGGGGAATCAGGATCTCTGCATCTTCGAGTACGGCCGTCGCGCAGCCGCTCGGACGTTCGCCGCCGGCGGGCTCGATCTTCAACCCGTCTATGTGCGAGAGGGCGTCGATGAGGCGCTCGTTATCCCGCAGGAGCTCCCCCAGGTCGTCGTTGTCGGTCTTGATTATCAGCGGGATCGCCGCCGAGGGGTTGACGTTGTACTCTGCGCGCACTGTTCGCACCGTGGAGATTACCTGCATGAGTCGTTCGGCGCACGCCCTGGCGTCGGGGTCGTCTCGGCCGTCCTCGGCGGTGGGGAACCCTGCGACCATGATGCTTTCAACAGACCCCTCGGGTTTCGGAAGCTCTTGCCACAGGGCCTCCGTAACGAACGGCATCAGCGGGTGCAATAACCGAAGGGAAACATCGAGTACGTGGCGCAGGACCTTTCGCCCCGCGTCCGCGGCGTTTTCGTCGTCGCCCGAGAAGACGGGTTTCAGCAGCTCAATATACCAGCTGCACAGCTCGTCCCAGAAGAAGTGGTAGAGCACCTGCGCGGCGTCGCCCACCCGGAAGTCCTCCAGGCCCTTGTTGACCCCGTCGATGACCTCGCCAAGCCGGTGAAGGATCCAGCGATCCGCCAGAGTGGACGGCTCGGGGACGCCGTCCTCCACCGCGATGCCCTGCAGGTAGGGCATGGAGAAGCCGAGCACCGCCTGCCAGATCTTGTTGCAGAATTTTCGGTAGCCCTCCACGCGCTCCACGGAGAAACGGATGTCCTGATCCTGGCCCGTGTACGCCGCGAGGGTGAAGCGCATCGCGTCCGTGCCGCATTCGGTGAAGCCCCTGGGATAGTTGAGTCGCTGGTATTTTTCGGCGCGCTTGATCTCATCGGCCGGGAGCGTGAGCCCGCGGGTCTTTTCGATGAGCGCGTCGAGCGTGATGCCCTCGATGATGTCGAGGGGGTCGATGACGTTGCCCCGCGACTTGGACATCTTGTTCCCGTCCTGGTCGCGCACCATTGGGTGAAGCAGCACCCTGGAGAACGGTATGTCGTTCATCAGGGTGAGCCCCTGCATCATCATTCGCGACACCCAGAAGGTGATGATGTCGTATCCGGTTTCGAGCACCGATGTGGGGTAGAAGGTTGCCAGCGCGTCGGTCTTGTCGGGCCAGCCCAGGGCGGAGAATGGCCACAATCCCGAGGAGAACCAGGTGTCGAGAACATCATCGTCCTGCCGCAATTTCGACGAGCCGCATTTCGAACAGGTGGTCGGAGTTTCACGTGCGACCGTGATCTCGTCGCAATCATCGCAATACCACGCTGGGATACGGTGACCCCACCAGAGTTGGCGCGAGATGCACCACGGGATCTTCTTTTCGAGCCAGTCGAAGTAGCGGTGCTCCTGGTGCCGGGGAACGAAGATGGTTCGCTCGTCCTTCACTGCGTCCATGGCTTCTTGCGCCATCTCGGTAGTGTCCAGGAACCACTGCTCCGAGAGCTTGGGCTCCACGACGGAGCGGCAACGCAGGCAGCGTCCCGGTGCGTACTCGTGATCTTTGTGTCCCCTGTCGAGGCCTTTCTCCGCGAGCGCTTCCTTTACTCTGGCGCGGGCCTCGAAGCGATCCAGTCCGGCGAAGGGCGCCCCATTCTCGTTGACGATGCCTTCGTTCGTTAAAATGTCGATGAGTTCGAGATTGTTTCTCTTCCCGCATTCGAAGTCGTTGGGATCGTGCGCCGGCGTTATCTTTACGGCGCCTGTGCCCAGTTCGGGGTCGGCGAGGATATCGTCGGCGACTATGGGTATGGTGCGATCCTGGAACGGGTGCTTGATCAACTTGCCGACCAATCCCCTGTACCGTTCGTCGTCAGGGTGAACGACCACCGCAGTGTCGCCGAGCATCGTCTCGGGTCTGGTGGTAGCGACGACGATCTCGCCGCCGTCGACGATGGGATACGCGAAGGACCACATCTCGGACATCTCGGGCTTGTCCCTGTCGACCTCCACGTCGGACAGTGCGGTGCGGCAGGAGACGCACCAATTGATCAATCTGTTGTCCCTGACGATCACGCCTGACTCATGGAGCCTGACAAAGGCTTCGAGAACGGCCCGGCTGGCGCCCTCGTCCATGGTGAATCGTTCCCTCGGCCAGTCGAGCGAGGCTCCAAGGCGCTTGTGTTGCTCGGTTATCCTTGAGCCGAATTTTTCCTTCCACTGCCATATGCGTTCGATGAACTTGTCGCGGCCCAGTTTGTGGCGATCGGTTCCCTCGTTGCGGAGCTGGCGCTCCACGACCATCTGGGTGGCGATTCCCGCGTGGTCCGAGCCCGGGAGCCACAGGGCGTTGTAGCCCTGCATTCTACGCCAGCGAACGAGCAGGTCCTGAATGGTGGCCGTGAGCGCATGCCCCATGTGGAGCGCGCCGGTGATGTTGGGCGGCGGCAGAATGATACAGTAAGGAGGCTTGTCCGACTTGTCCTTCGCGGCGAAGAACCCGCCTTCCTCCCAGAATTTGTATATCGGCTGTTCTATGGTGGCGGGATTGTACGCCTTGGGGAGTGGTTCGGTGATAGGTCTGGTCATCGAGACCTCCGGCGGCATGGATTGTTTCCAGCCGGTTCTCAGGGAAGCGATATATACGGTAACGTCCATCGACGGGCAAGGCGGGAATCGATCATTATCCCTCACATTTTGATTTCGATGCACTCTTTGGCTACACTGCCGCAGTGACGGGACCAGGAGCAGGCAATGACCCAAAATGTTTACGATATTTTAAAAGCGCGCGGTTTCCTCAAGCAGTGCACGAACGACGAGGCGGTGCGCGGCATGTTCGCGGAGGGCCCCGTCACCGCGTACATAGGTTTTGATCCCACGGCGCCGAGTGTTCACGTGGGAACGCTTGTTCCGATCATGGGACTCATGCATCTGCAGCGGGCGGGGCACAGGCCAATCGTCGTGGTGGGAGGGGGGACCGGTCTTATCGGTGATCCGTCCGGAAAAACCGAACAGAGAAAGCTGCTGACCCGGGAAATCCTTCGCGACAATTTCGACGGCATCAAGGCGCAGCTTGGGCGATTTTTGGACTTCGACGGAGGAAAGTCTGTCGCTGTCGACAACGCCGATTGGCTGGAGTCGCTCAACTATGTGGATTTTCTGAGGGAGATCGGCAGGCACTTCTCGGTGAATAAAATGCTCTCCTTCGAGGCGTACAAGATCAGGCTGGAGAAGGGCTTGAGTTTTCTGGAGTTCAACTATCAGTTGTGCCAGGCGTATGATTTTCTGGTGCTGTACCGGGAGCACGGGTGCCGCCTTCAAATGGGCGGAGACGATCAATGGGGCAACATCGTGGCCGGGACCGACCTGATCCGTCGGGTTGAGAGCGCGGAGGCGTTCGGGCTCACCTTTCCGTTGTTGACCACGGCGTCGGGCGGCAAGATGGGAAAGACCGCCGCGGGAGCGGTGTGGCTCGACTCCGGATTGACCAGCCCCTACGAATATTATCAGTACTGGATAAATGTAGACGATCGTGATGTGGAACGCTTCTTGAAATTATTTACATTTCTTTCATTGGATGAAGTGGAGAGATTGTCGCGGCTTGGAGGCGCCGATATCCGCGAGGCCAAAGAAGCGCTGGCCTTCGAGGCGACCACCGTCTGTCATGGGGAGGAGGCTGCGGTGAGCGCCCGGGAAGGCGCGCTGGCTGCATTCAAGGGCGGTGGTGATCGGGAGAGTATGCCGTCCACCATCATCACAGGGGACCGCCTGAAAGATGGGATTCGCGCGGCCGATCTCTTTGTGGAAATAGGGCTTTGCGCATCGAGAGGCGAGGCGACGAAGGCGTTCAAGGGAGGCGGCGGTTGGGTCGGGAAAAGACAATTGAAAAATCATACGGACATCGTGGATTCAAGTGATGTCGAAGGTGGAGAAATGGTATTGAGAATCGGTAAAAAGCGCCGACACCGGATAGTTGTGCAGGATTAAGGCGATGGCGTAATTGTAACCAGTTGAAAATATTAAATATTACCCTGGCTATTCTTTTGCTGGATTCTGGAACAATAACTGCTTGACAACTGTATAGGTCGCTTCTATACATACCGCTCGTTTTGCGCAGAGGTGCGTCCGGTGACGTGCGCCTGCCCGAAAACGGGTGACTTTTCGGGGAATATGGCCC
>JAUVAN010000275.1 GCA_030591725.1 Deltaproteobacteria bacterium | reverse complement strand
TTTGCGACGACCGATCATATTGTGGAACGGACTGGTGTTGCGCAAATTACTTCGGCCACAGCTGGTGCTCCTGGTCTTGCGATGTCGACATCTCCGAGGACATCTCCCCCGGCACCTGTATCGGCCACGGTCTGGATGGTTGCTGCTATGCCTGTTATACCGACTGCGTTGAGATTCCGGATGCAGACGACGACGGCATCCCGGACCCCTTGGATGTTTGCTACGGCGACAACTCCACCGGCGACTCGGACTCCAACGGCATTTGCGATGATCATGCCTACTGTGGAACTGTATACTGTTGCATAAATTACTACTCCCACAGCTGGTGCTCCTGGTCTTGCAATGTGGCCGTTTCGGAGGATATTTACCCCGGGGCATGTTCTCCCCCCACCTGCTGCGACCATTGTTACGATGACTGCGTAGAGATCGACACCTGGATACCGGTAGTTTAGAGCCCACCTACCACCTGGCGAACACCTCTGTGACCACTACCGAGTCGCCGTCCTGCTCGACCGCTATGCCCATGTGGGTGAACTCCCGTGACATGGTGTTGAGCCGGTGGGACGGGCTGCGCATGAGGTTGCGATGGGCCCGGATTACATCGTGGCTGCGGGCGACGTTTTCCGCGCTCGACGACGGCGCCAGGCCCCGGGTGGAAAGACGATCCTCCAGCAGGGTTCCGTCGGGGGATCGATGGCCGAAGTAGCCCAGCGCCATCATGTCCTTTGTGTGGGAGCGGGCGACGGACTCCAGTCGCCGATCGATGATGAGCGCCGGCAGGTTCGCCTTTGTTCTGGCCGAGTTGATCATCTGCGCCAGGATCTCCTCAGGGGGTCGGAGATCGCCCGCCATGGCTCCGGAAGGAACTATGATCGGACGCAGGTCGGGATCGCCGCCCACGTACAGGGGAAGTAGCACCGCGGTCTCCGGGCCGCAGTCGTTTTCTATTTGCAGCTCCAGTTCGTGGCGACCTGGTCTGTCGAAGGAGACGCGTACCTCGAAGTCGTCGGATCCCGGGATTTGAGTGGTAGCGAGCCTCCGAACCGACCCGTCGGGCAGCCCCAAAAAAGAGGAGGAGACCCGCATGCCGTCGACGACCACGCGTCCTCGAACGGCAAGTACACGGCCGATCAACGGACTGACGGGCACCGGATCGATGTCTATGCCGCGCCTGACCCCTATCCAGACGGCGATGGTGCGATCTCTCACGGAGGCGAGGCCGAGGCCGCAGTGGGTCCAGTCCCCCTGGTGATCGATGACGTGGCGTTCGAGCGCCTCCTCGCCGCCCTTGCCCATCTCCAGGACGAACGGCGCCAGGGCGTAGTCGAACCCGCCCAGAAACTCGAGGGAAAACCGGAGGTGATCGATATCTTCGCCGGGTCCCAATCCACTGGCCAGAAGATCTCGGGCGTGTTTCCGCGCCGCCGACACGAGCCTCGGGTCCAGCGTGCACGACAACATGCGGGACTCCAGGTTGCTCCAGATGGCCTCTTCTGCGGGTTCAAGAGGAACCGGGTCAGGCCTTCCTCCGTAATGGGAGGATCTTTGCTGGAAGGGTGTCGGGGACTCGTCCAGCGCCGGGGATTCTCTGACGGTGGGAAGCTCCCCCCCGCAACCGAGCGCCATGATCATGACAGCGATTACGCGTTGAGTCCGCAACACTTCTTGTACTTTTTACCTGAGCCGCAAGGGCAGGGATCGTTGCGTCCGACCTTTGGCTGGTCGCGTTTGACGGTGGTCTGCTTCTTGCGCTCGGCAGGGCCGCCTCCCACTGAACCGCGACCCTCAATAGTTCGCGTGGTTCTTCGGGGCATGGAAATGCGCTGGGCGTCTTCCTTGTTCTCTATTTGTACATGGAAGGTCTTGGTGAGCACGTTCACCTTGATGTTCTGCATCATCTCGGTGAACATATCGTAACCCTCGCGTTTGTACTCCTGCTTGGGATCCCTGTTGCCGTAGCCTCGCAGCCCGATGCCCGACCTGAGATGATCCATGGCTGCAAGGTGATCCAGCCAGGCACGGTCGATCTCGCGAAGATAGAAATGCCGAAAAGCGGTGACGAGCACATCCTTGCCCATCTCCTCTTCCTTGCGCGCGATCAAGTTCTCGACCTGGTCGAAGAGCAAGGATGGAATCGCGTCCACGTTGGGTGCATCCTCCAGTCCGGTGGGGGTGAACGCCAGCAGGCCATTGACGGCCGTGTTCAGCTCGTCGATGTTCCAGAGTTCCTCATTTGCTCCGGAGCAATACTCGACCACCAAGTTCGAGATGACTTCGTCCGCGTCGTCCAGGATCCGCTCGCGCTGTGCGGCCTGGGAGTGGGGGATCACATCTAGAAGGATCTTGTAGATCTCTTCGGGGTCAGTGACGCCGCTCAGATCCGGTCGGATTCCAAAGAACGCGTAGATCTGCTGCTCGATGTTGTCAGGGCGCGTTTCGACAATATCATTGATGGTGGGCTCAGGGATGTTGCCGTCCGGTCCTCCCGGCGGTGGCGGATCTCGAAGCACGCTGTGAACGATGACCACGCGCTCCAGGGTCTGGGCCAGAAGTTGCGAGAATTCCTCTGTTTGCTCGGCCGGAACCTCGACCTCGACCATCTTCTTCTCGGCCTCGACGGAACTGTTCGCCTTGCCCGCATCGGCCAGCCCCACCTCGGTCATGTACTTGCCTTCGAGGATCTGTTTGCGCAGCGCGTAGATCGTTTTTCGCTGCTGGTTCATGACGTCGTCGTATTCAAGCAGGTGCTTCCTGGTGTCGAAGTTGCGGCTCTCAACCTTCTTTTGCGCGTTCTCGATGGAGCGGGAAACCATCTTGTGCTCGATGGGGATCCCGTCCTCCATGCCGAGCTTCGTCATGATCCCGCCGAGTCGTTCGGCGCCGAAGATGCGCAGGAGATCGTCCTCGAGCGACAGGAAGAAGCGGGACGATCCGGGATCGCCCTGGCGGCCCGCGCGCCCCCGCAGCTGGTTGTCGATCCGCCGAGACTCGTGGCGTTCAGTGCCCAGGATGTGGAGGCCGCCCGCAGACAGGACCTCGGATCGCTCCAGCTCGCACTGGCGTTTGTACTCGGCGGCGAGCTTGCGATAGCCCGGCCCGTCCTCGTCCGGGTTGATTCGCCCGCGAGCCATCATCTCCGCGTTTCCTCCGAGGATGATATCCGTTCCGCGTCCCGCCATGTTGGTGGCCACGGTGACAGCGCTCTTTCGTCCGGCCTGGGCCACCACAAACGCTTCGCTCTCGTGTTGCTTGGCGTTGAGGACGTTGTGCTCGATTCCCTTACGAGAGAGTATCCGGTGGATCGCCTCGGACTTCTCCACGCTCACGGTGCCCACGAGACACGGCTGGCCCCGCTTCCGGCAATCGAGGATCTCGTCGACGATGGCGGTAAACTTTTCGCGCTCGCTTTTATAGATGACGTCCTGATTGTCGGCCCTGATGCACGGCCAGTTTGTGGGGATGGCCGTTACGTCAAGAGAGTAGGTCTTCATGAACTCCTGAGCTTCGGTCTCCGCCGTGCCGGTCATGCCGGAGAGTTTTTTATAGAGCCGAAAGAGGTTCTGAAAGGAGATCGTTGCCAGGGTGCGGTTCTCCTCCAGGATCGGAACGTTTTCCTTGGCCTCTACCGCCTGGTGGAGGCCGTCCGACCAGCGGCGTCCGGGCATGGTTCGCCCGGTAAACTCGTCGATGATGACGATCAGCTGATCATCTGAAACCATGTAGTTGACATCGCGTTTGTAGAGATTGTGCGCCTTGAGGGCCTGATTGATATGGTGGAGAAAGTCGATGTTCTCCGGATCGAACAGGTTGCCGATCTGCAGGGCCTTCTCCACGCCGTCCACGCCCTCCTCGGTCATGGTGACCGAGTGCCCCTTCTCGTCGACGATGAAGTCAGTCTCCTTGCGCAGTCTGGGGATGATGGCGTTGACCGACATGTACAGCTGGGACGACGCCTCCGGCTCGCCGGAGATGATGAGCGGCGTCCTGGCCTCGTCGATGAGGATGGAGTCTACCTCGTCCACAATGGCGTAGTTCAGGGCCTTCTGGACATAGTCGTAGATGCTGAACTTCATGTTGTCGCGCAGGTAGTCGAACCCGAACTCGTTATTTTGCCCGTAGGTGATGTGGGCCCGATACGCGTCTTGCTTCTCTTTTCGTCCCATGCCGTGCAGAGTGCTTCCAACGGAAAGCCCCAGGAAATTGTAGATGTTTCCCATCCACTCGGCGTCCCTGCCCGCCAGGTAGTCGTTGACCGTGACTATGTGCACGCCCTTGCCCCCGAGGCCGTTGAGGTAGGCAGGCGCGACGGCCACCAGGGTCTTGCCCTCGCCCGTCTTCATTTCCGAGATAGAGCCCTCGTGCAGGGTCACGGCGCCAATGAGTTGAACGTCGAACGGGCGGATGCCCAGGGTCCGGACGGAGGCCTCCCGAACGGTGGCGAAAGCTTCGGGGAGGATATCGTCGAGGGAAGCGCCGTTGTTGAGCATCTCCTTGAATTTGGGGGTCTGGGCGCCGATCTGCGAATCCGTCAGCTGCTGCATACGGGGCTCCAGCACAGAGATGGCCTCGATGATCGGCCGAATCTTTTTCATCCTTCGTTCGTGCGCGGTGCCTACCAGTTTTTTTAGTACCTTGAGCATTGTCGTTCTTGGAATCCCTTTAAATTGATCTCATCTAAGCCCGACGTTTTGCCGGATGGATGACAAGCTAATGCACGGATGCATGAAAATCAAGGTTCGAGAATTCTCGCGTTTTTTGCATTTTTTAGGAAACTTCTTTGCGAAACGACCGATTAAGGAGGTGAAGAGAAAAAAGGAGGACCCCATGTCGAGAATGAGTCTACGCGTTGAGTTCAGAGATTCGGAGTGGTTCATGAGCACGACAGAGATCGACGATGATGATCTGGAGCACCATGAACTGTACCTGCAGGCACACTCGAAGATGCCGTACTATTATTCCTACGATCCCACGTTCTGTGAATGGGAAGTGAGGCGCGCACTGGCGGTGTTAAGTGCGCCCATGCCCGATCGCGAGCAGCTAATGAGGGCTCTGGCCATCCTGGGTCATTCCCCTTGCCTGGAGGCGGTGAAGGCCCTTCGCGCATACGGTGAATCGGAGCGACCCCTGGCGGGGGTGGCGCGTATGGCCCTGGACGAGTGCTCCATGATGTTCGCCAGGCTCGCGATCGATGACCTTGCGAGTTGATTACGAGCGGCTTCCGGAAAAAACTATGGAAAAAAACTCGAATGTTTGCACACTAACAAGATATCGAAATGTAAAAGCACTCGCGCAAAGGAGTTACCATGTTTTTCCAATGGACCCGATGGTGGTGTTCGGTCGCCGTACTCGCGTTGTTCGCGGTTTCATGTTCGAGTTCCCCGCCGGGGTTTCCTGGAGAAACGGGGACTGATACCGACACGGACAGTGATGGGGACAGCGACACGGACAGTGACACGGACAGCGACACGGACAGTGACACGGACAGCGACACGGACAGTGACACGGACAGCGACACGGATGGCGACACGGACAGTGACACTGATAGCGATTCCGATAGCGACTCCGATAGCGACTCCGACACGGATACGGATTGCGTGAGCGAAGGTGGACAGTGCGTGTCCATGGCTTCCGATTGTCCAGCCGGGCTGTTCGGCACCGATGCGTATGCCTGTCTTTCCGGGCTGGACATGTGCTGTATGCCGTGCAGTGAATTCCTCAACGTCGGGGCGACTAGCCCCACTCCGATCCCATACGGTCTTTCCTGCATGCGCGTGTGGCCTGTCATTCCGACCCCCATGGGTTCCGGTGTTCCTGCGGTTACCGCCGATATTGCAACGGCAATTATCCCTGTGGGAGACATCCAATCGGGCAATCAGGACGGCTGCACCACATATAACTTCTTTGTCGGAGGTGGATACATAGCCCTCGTCCAGAGAGGCAACTGCACG
>JAUVAN010000377.1 GCA_030591725.1 Deltaproteobacteria bacterium | reverse complement strand
TAGGCCGCGTGATGATCTCCAACGGCTACATCAACGAAAAGCCTCTCGTGGATCTCATGGGGCACATGGACGCCATCAAGGTGGATTTCAAGGCCTTCAGCGAGTCGTTTTACAAGGACGTGTGCTCCGCCCACCTGAGGCCCGTGCTCGATACCCTGGTGAGGATTCGCGAGGCGGGCGTATGGCTGGAGCTGGTGATGCTGGTCATCCCCACCCTGAACGACGACACAAAGGAACTGGAGGCCATGTCACGCTGGATCGTGCAGAAGCTCGGACCCGACGTGCCCATTCACTTCACCCGGTTCCATCCGATGTACAAGATCCAGAACCTGCCCCCCACTCCGGTCAAGACCCTGGAGCGCGCCCGGAAGATCGCCCTGAACGCGGGGATACACCACGCCTACGCAGGAAACGTCCCGGGTCATCCCGGGGAGAACACCTACTGCCACCACTGCAACGAGATCCTCATCCGACGAAGCGGCTACAGAATATCGGACAACCGAATCAGCGGCGGCAAATGCCCAAAGTGCAAGACACCGGTCGCCGGAGTGTGGGAGTGAGGTCCCTTGATGAATGTCGACATCCCTGGTAGAGAGGGTTTCGATGCTCGCTTTTTCGGTTTGAGCCGGAAATACACAAGGAGAAGGTCATGGCAATTGAAGTCGTCGCTCCCATGGTAGGCAAGGTCGTCAAGATTCTGGTCGAGAAAGGCCAGGAGGTTTCCGAGGACGATCCCGTAATCATGCTCGAGGCCATGAAAGTCGAGATGCCTGTTGTTGCCCCCGAGGACGGCACCGTCCTCGATATCAAGATTGCCGAAGGAGACACCGTCGAGGGCGATCAGGTTCTCATGGAGATCGAAGACTGATCTCACATCTTTCTCAAAAATCCACTGACAAATAAGTAGGGTTTACGTCCCGTCGAGATGATAGGATAGCTGCATTGAATGAAAGCTATTCCATGGGCGAAGGAACGCGAATAAAGCTGGCCGATCCCTGCGTGGGAAAACCCGAAGAGGACGCTGTGCTCCGGGTGCTGCGCTCGGGTCGCCTCGTTGCGGGGCCCCGCGTCGAGGAGTTCGAGGGTCGGCTGGCATCGTTCACGGGGCGCGCCCACGCTGTGGCCGTCTCCTCGGGGACCGCTGCTCTTCTGGCGGCCATGGAATCAATGGATGTGGGCCCCGGCTCGGTGGTTATCGTCCCGGCCTTCACGTTCCCGGCGCCGGCGATCGTGGCGGCCTTCCTCGGCGCGGAGGTTCGTGCCTGTGACGTGGATCCGGCAACATTCAACATCTCTCCCGATACCCTCTCGCCGGTCCTCGACGATGACGTTTCACTCGTGGTCGCGATCGATCAGTTCGGCGTGCCGTCTCCCGTAATCCACATCGAGGACATGCTGCATGAGCGAGGCATCCCGGTCCTGGTGGACGCCGCCTGCTCCCTGGGATCCACCCTCGAAGATCGGCGCTGCGGCTCTTTTGGAAAAGCGGCCACCTTCAGCTTTCATCCCAGAAAGGTGATCACCACGGGCGAGGGCGGCGCGGTGCTCACGGACGACGACGACATTGCCGCGAGGGTCCGCCGCTTTCGCAACATCGGAATGGAGGACGGCGGGTTCCTCTCTCTCGGTCTGAACCTCCGCCCGTCCGAGATCGGAGCCGCCATCGGGCTTTGTCAGCTCGATCGGATCGAGGATATCGTTGAGCGCCGTCGCGTGCTTGCCCGTCGGTATCGCGCCCTCGGCCTGGATCTCCAGGACAGTCCGGACAACACCGAGTTGAATCATCAGACCCTCGCAGCAACGCTACCTGCGGGCGCCGATCGGGCCGCGCTCATCTCCTCGCTCGCCGACGAGGGGGTCGAGGCGCAGGTGGCCAGTTACTGCCTCGGATCACTGCCCCGGCTAGCAAAAAGGTTGAACATCGACGACTCACGCACACCGGTCGCAAAACGACTTCACAACCTCGGAATAGCGCTGCCCATGCACGAGGATCTTGCGGACGCAGACGTGGACTACACGGTGGGACTCGTGCACGATTGGTTGAAAAGGGAGAATCCGATCAAATGAACGAGCGTGCACCTGTCGTAGAAATCTCAAACCTTCACAAGACCTTCCACACGGGGTTCTTCCGCAAGCGCGTGGACGCTGTACGGGGGGTGAGCTTCACGGTGGAGAAAGGTGAGATCTTCGGGCTGCTCGGCCCCAACGGAGCTGGAAAGACCACCACGTTGAAGGTCATGATGGGCCTCATCAAACCCTCCAGTGGCAACGTGCGCATTTTCGGACTCGACGGGCGCAAGCCCTCGGCGCGCGCGAAGGTGGGGTTTCTTCCCGAGAATCCGTATTTTCACGAGTACCTCGACCCCAGGGAGTTGCTGGATTTTTATGGCGATCTGTGCGGCATGAAAAAGAAAGACATCCGCGAGCGAAGGGATCGGTTGATCGAACTCGTGGGTTTGAAGGACGCCGCCTCCCGCCCCCTGAGGAAGTTCTCCAAGGGTATGTTGCAGCGCGTGGGACTGGCCCAGGCGATGATCTCAGAGCCCGAGCTGCTCGTTCTCGACGAACCCATGGGCGGTCTCGATCCCATCGGTCGCAAGTTCGTGGTGGATCTGCTCGCGGATCTCAACGAGAAGGGCACCACAATACTGTTTTCGTCGCACATCCTGTCGGACGTGGAGCGGCTCTGCAAGAGAGTTGTCATCCTCAACAAGGGTGTCAATGTGGCACAGGGATCCCTCGACGATCTCGTGGGCGGCGAGTCGCGCGACGAGACACTCGAGTCACTGTTCGTGCGAAAAGCATTGGAGACACCCCATCCCGGCCTTCCCCTGAAATAGGGGAAGGGGAAGATGATGGAGGCCGGCTTTAACGCCCCCATCCCGGCTGATTTTACTCATGGCGCGCAACCCCGGTTGATGTAAAACTGCGAATCATGGAATTTTCACTCTCAGAAGAACAGGTGCTCATCCGGGACATGGCTCGGGATTTTGCAAAGAACGAGCTGGATCCCAACGCCGGCGAATGGGACCAGACGGCGGAGTTTCCGGTGGACGCCATCAAGCAGATGGCCGAGCTGGGGCTGATGGGCGTCAACATTCCCGAGGATCTCGGCGGTGCGCAGTGCGGCCCGGTTGCCCTCTCACTGGCCATTACCGAGATCTCAAAGGGGTGCGCATCTTGCGGGGTCACCATGTCCGTGACCAACATGGTCTGCGAGGTGATCGACAAATTCGGAACTCCGGAACAGCGGGAAAAATATTGTTCAAGGATCACATCGGGCGAATACCTGGCCGGAGCGTTTTGCCTGTCCGAGGCCGGCGCGGGTTCCGATCCCGGCGCCATGAAGGTCACGGCAAAAAAGGCCGGGGACAAGTGGATCCTGGACGGCGAGAAGATGTGGATAACGTCGGGAACCTACGCCGGGGTTCACGTGGTGTGGGCGCGTACCGGCGGCAAGGGCACGCAGGGGATCTCGTGTTTTCTGGTGGAGGGTGACAATCCCGGCCTCAAGCCCGGCAAGAAAGAGGACAAGATGGGGCTGCGGGCGTCCAACACTGTGCCGGTGCTCTTTGAGGAATGCGAGATACCTTCGAGCGCGCTGCTCGGCGTGGAAAACGAGGGCTTCAAGGTTGCCATGATGGCCCTGGACGGCGGTCGCATCGGCATCGCGAGCCAGGCGCTCGGCATCGGGCTGGCCGCCCAGGAAGCGGCGGTGGAGTACGCCAAAGAGCGACGGCAGTTCGGGCGCCCCATCGGTGATTTCCAGGCGATCCAGTGGATGCTTGCGGACAACGAGACCGAGCTTGCAGCCGCAAAGCACCTGACCATGCGCGCCGCGTGGCTCAAGGAGGCCGGCAGGCCGTTCACCCAGGAGGCGTCCATGGCGAAAACCTGGACGACGGAGGCGGCCAACCGCGCGTGCGATAACGCCATCCAGGTCCACGGTGG
>JAUVAN010000083.1 GCA_030591725.1 Deltaproteobacteria bacterium | reverse complement strand
TTTGGGCGCCGACAAGTGTGTTCCATGCAAGATGATGGCTCCCATTCTGGATGAGCTCAAGGTGGAGTACACCGAGGTCTTCAGGGTCGAATTCATCGACGTCTGGAAGAATCCCGATGCCGCCAAACCCTTCAAGATCAAAGTCATTCCGACCCAGATCTTCTTCGACCCTGACGGGAATGAGCTGTTCCGCCACGAAG
The DNA here is from genome assembly GCA_030591725.1 of Deltaproteobacteria bacterium. Classification (GTDB taxonomy): domain Bacteria; phylum Myxococcota_A; class Polyangia; order JAAYKL01; family JAAYKL01; genus JAUVAN01. Next base: position 13,151 of record JAUVAN010000083.1, on the reverse strand, counting down.
GTTTCTACGGGCGCGAAGACATCCTGGCTAAATGGCGGGAACTCGGCGTGGCCACGCCGGAAAACGGTGCCTAGACATGGGCGCCATATTCGAAACCCTTACCTCGGCTGTTGAAGGTGCGCCGCACATCGCCCTGGCAGCTGCTCTTGCCTGGGGAATCCTAAGCATCGTCTTGAGTCCCTGCCACCTGGCCAGCATTCCGTTGATCGTGGGATTCCTTCAGGGAAGAGACGAATCTTCCCCCCGTCGCGCGGCCCTATTGGCTTCGCTTTTCGCCACAGGGATCCTGTTCACCATCGCGGCCATCGGGGCGATTACCGCCGCAGCCGGCCGTCTGATGGGGGACGTGGGCACCTTCGGAAATGTGTTTGTCGCCTTGATATTCATTGTGGTTGGCATGGCCTTCCTGGACATAATTCCTCTTGGCTGGACGGCGCCGCGTGCTGAAGGACTACCACGAGGTGGCGCTCTGGCCGCCTTCGTTCTGGGACTGGTTTTCGGCATTGCCCTCGGGCCCTGCACCTTCGCCTACATGGCCCCGATGCTCGCAGTGACGTTCAAGGTGGCTGGGACCAACCCATGGTATGGCGCCTCCCTCCTGGCATTTTATGGAATCGGCCATTGCCTCGTCATCGCCGCCGCAGGGTCGAGCGCTGCCCTGACCCAGCGTGTCCTTGATTGGAACGCAGCCTCCCCCACCGGGAAAGTCGTGAAGAGAGTTTGCGGATTACTTGTGATATTGGGTGGGCTTTATATGCTCTTTATCGCTCAATAGGAGAGCCTGGAAATTTCCCGACGCACTTTCGGTATTCTGGGAGAGGGGATCTGTCACATATTTATCTGGAAGAAGGGAGGCGTTTGTTTCTAGATGCTACATGGCCGTTACGGCAGCAGCTTAAACACATCTATGGAGATTATAGCTCTAAACATGTTGCCAAATGATTCGATATCCACTACTATAGGAAACAAATGAGAAATTACCTCCTAAAGGAGTGGCGTCATGCTTATTCGTTTTGGGCTTGAAAACTGGATGTCCTTTAAGAATTCAGTTGAATTCTCGATGGTTGCATCGCAAGAGCAGCAACATGGTTCAAGGCTGCATAGATCCAAGAAGTACCGAATGAGGGTTCTTCCGGTTTCGGCCATCTACGGTGGAAATGCGTCTGGAAAATCCAATTTCTTTCATGCTCTTTATTTTGCCAAAGAGTTTATCGTAAAAGGAACTCAACCAGATAATCTGATTCCCGTAGACCCTTTCCGCCTGGATAGCACTCTCTCAAAAGAGCACCCTAGCAGGTTCTCGTTTGAAATCCTTGTTGGGGACATGGTCTACGAGTACTCGTTTTCGGCTACTTCCAAGCGAGTACATGATGAAAAGCTGGTTCAGATATTAAGCAACAGCGAGAAGGTCCTGTTTTCCAGAGAAGGTGATAATATCACTTGGCTTCCTGCGCTTGCCAAAGATGACTTGATGAAATTCTCATTTATGGGAACACGCTCGAATCAGTTGCTATTGACTAACTCTGTTAGTCAAAATGTCGAACACTTCAAACCCATCTATAACTGGTTCCGGGACTCTCTTGTTCTCATTGCACCTGACATGCGTTTTGGCCCCTTTGAGAAATTCATAAATGAAGACAGTCCACTATTTGAAACTATGGACAGACTCTTAGCTAGTCTAGATACGGGAATAGTCAATCTTCGTGGCAAAGAAGTATCCTTCGATGACCTCCGTCTTCCCAAAGCTATCAAGAAAGATATCCGAGAAAGCATTAAGGACAATACATCAATCCATGTCCCCGACATGACATCACAAGACCGAATTGTTATCACGATGAAAGATGGTGAAATTATCGCGAAAAAGATGACGGCGACGCACCGTGGTCGTGATGGATACGAAACTCAGTTTGACATGAACCAAGAATCCGACGGTTCCCTCCGTGTGATAGACCTTCTTCCCGCATTTTTGGATTTGGCGGATCATGACTCGGAGAAGGTTTATATTATTGACGAGCTTGACCGGAGTCTTCACACGCTGCTTGTGCGGCAGCTTCTGGTGTTATTTCTGAATTCATGTTCGGAAGATACGCGCTCACAACTGTTGTTTACAACCCATGACCTCCTTACCATGGACCAAGATCTCTTGCGCAGAGATGAAATGTGGGTTGTGGAAAGAAATGCCTTTGGAGAATCTGCCATGATCTCCTTCAACGAATACAAAGATATTCGATCTGACAAGGACATACGCAAGAGCTATCTCCAAGGCCGCCTTGGAGGAGTTCCGCACTTAATTGCATGCGAACAGATGCTACAGCCAACCTTGAACAGTGACGGGTAAAAGTGATGGCAAGGAGAAATTTACAGAGACAAAAGTCCAGAACTCGGAAGTACCGCAAGTTATTTCTTATTGTCACCGAAGGCAGTGAGACAGAACCGCAGTATTTCAAATGCTTCGTCGGACGTATATTCCCAGCTATCAAAATCGTGGACCACAATGGGGCCTCCGCTCCACAACATCTGCTGCATGCCATTTCTTCGTTCATCGCCAGCAAGGAACTCCAGCCAGGAGACGAGGCGTGGATTGTCATAGACAAAGACCAATGGACTAGTGCCCAGCTTGATGCGTTGGTAGCCTGGAGCCAAGAGGACGATCGCCATCACTTGGCGGTCAGTAACCCTCAATTCGAGCTTTGGCTTCTGCTCCATTTTGAAGATGGCAACGGCGCGAGCACATCCCGAGATTGTAAGCGCCAGCTCCATAGGGCCGTTCCGACGTTTAAGAAAAACCGGGTCGAATGCAATAAATTCTTACCCAACGCAGTTCACGCCATTCAACGAGCAAAGAGAAAAGACAACCCTCCTTGCATGGACTGGCCAAGGGCGGCAGGAACCACCGTTTACCGACTCGTTGAGAATATGCTCAATAATGAATAGACCACTTCGGATCATCCTCGGCAAAGTGAACCTACTGACTTTGAATCAGCCGGGCTAGCCCCGCGTGGCCCTGATTTCTGTGTCCAATGGCGGGATTCGCCACTCTGGCCTTTAGTCAGCTTCCTTTCAGGCGTCCTCCCCGCTACCGATCCAGCCCGAATTCCACCTACTGTTTCAGTTCAGTGATCTTCTTCCTGAGGACTAGGAGCCCCTCGTCGAACACCGGGTCGCCTTCACTATCGGCCGCAACCCGGACATCAGCCTCAATGCCGTGGTCGTCATCGACTGGCCGACCATCAGGGTGAAGGAATCTTACTTTGGGGAAAGACACGTTCAGCGAGATCGGCAGACGGACCATCTCAGGGGAGCCCGCGGCCCGTCTTGTCGACTGCCCTATCAAGGTCACGTTCGGCAGCGCTTTCAAAATCAACGCCAGCTCAGCCATCGGGCCGTAAGTGTCGCGCCCGATCAGAGCGATCACGGGCACGTCCAGCGCGGTCTCCCGAGGCACGTCGATCCTCAGCGGTTCCGGTTCGGCGAATGCTGTCAAGGTTTCGGCCTCTCGTACCTGCTTGGAGCCGTAATGATGGCTACCTGCGGATGCGATCGACGTTGCAAACTCCCGCAGCCGCTCGTGGGGGTCGGTTCCACCGAGGTTCGTGTCGTGGCTTTTCCGCCTTAGGTCCAGGATGATCCCACGGGCGTTCCGGAGCTCTTTCAGGCGATCATCGCGGGGCAACGCTCCGCTTCGGTTCAGGTAGAGGTAACAAATATCACCCGGCAACCATCCCATTCTGCCGTCGAAGTCCATCAGCCGATCGGAAATCTCCTGAGGAGGCCGGAATGATCTCTGGGTATTGGCCACCTCCACGGGCACGCGCCACACGTTAACCACACAGAGATCTCCCCACGTGTTCACGACGATGAACGGGTCACCCACGCGCACGAGCATCGACTGCAGCACTCCCATGAAGTCGTCCCGGGAGCGGGACTCGGCAGCGAGCGGTCTGAACTCATCGACCAGATCGGTCCACGACACCGGGCAGCGGTCGAAGTTCGTGTATCGTGCTTCCATCGCCACGACAAGTTGGTCGAAGCAGTCCACCGAGATCATTTGCGCCTCTTCGAACCTGACTTCCTTGATTTCCAGATGCCCCTGCTTACCTGAGACCTCAAGAGCGATGCTCGCCACCTCGCTTCCCTCTGGACATCGCAACACGGCCTCATGCCAGGTAAATTCGGAGCCGCTCAACTGGGTAGCGGTCCCCCGCGGTTCACCTATCTGTCCCACCTGTTCGTAGTACTTGTGGAACGACAGCCGGGCCGTTCCGAACCAAGTACTTCCGCGAGGCTCTGTTCTACCCCCCCGCGCCAGCACCCTGAGGCGATAGTACCGACCGGGCTGAACCCTCAAGTACTGCCTGAGCGAGCCGTGGCAGCCGTACTTCCCGTCCGCCTTGGGATTCAGGGAGATACCACCGTCCGGAAGGGGAAGAAAGAGGGAGTCCGGATCTTGGCATCGCACCTTGTCCACTAGCGACCATCCCCGGGGTAGTTCGTCATCCCACTGGACGAATCCCGGATTCGTGAGCGAGGAGAAGATGACGGGCGACTCCCTGCCTGGTCGAGGAGAAGGAACTTCGTTCTCCTCGACGGTCGGCTCCGGTGATGTCGAGTCTGGCAGCGGACCGTCCCACCTGGCAATGCTCAGGGAGGGTTTGCCTCCCGCGTTGTAAAAGCGGCCTGAACACCACAGACGGTCTGTCTCGGCCACCAGGGACAGAACCTGACCATCTACCCCGCCCACGATTGAGCGCCACTCCCGGCCACTCCAGAAGGCGATGCCGTCGATGCGCTTCTCGCCTACCATGTCAAACCGGCCAGCCGCGACGAGGTAGTCCTGATAGACGGCGAGGGCGTCTACCGAAGCCTGCAGACGTTCACCATTCTGCGCGAAGTCGGCACCGAGCTGAGACCAGGCCCCGTCTTCGAAAAACATCACGGAGTGGGTCTCGGGCTCGTTCGGCCCCAGCTTCCCGAATCCAGCGACCAGCATCCCCTGGAAGTCTGCGAATGCCGTCACCTCGCCATCGTTCTTGGGCTTGGTCGTGGTCCACTCTTCCCCGTCCCAGGCTGAGATGGTGTGATGATAGGGAGGCGCACCGAAGTGCGTACCGTGAGCTACGATCAGGCGGTCTTGGTGGACCGTCATGGCTTGGATGGAACCGGCCTCGATCGCTGTATCGACGATCTCCCAAGCCTCGCGGTCCCATGCCAGCAATCCAATGTGGGGTCCGTCCCGCATGAACTTCCCCGCCATGTAGAGGCGGCCAGCATATTCCACCATTTCCGTGATCTGCGAGGCTCCCCAGCGGATACTGGGGTCCATGGCCGACCAGTCGCCATCCCATTGTGCGAATGTCGTGATCTCCTTCCCTCCGGCCCTGCGGAACATCCCTGCGATGATCAGTCGATCGCCGTACACGGTCAGGTCATAGACCCCCGGATACCCTGTCTGCCCGGGTCGCCACCAGCCCGGAAACGCGCGCCAGCCCTCTCCTGTCCATAGGCCGAGTCCGTAGACCGGGCTACCGCCCGCATGCTTGAAGTTAGCGTCGCCGCCCACGACCAGGTCACCGTTAAAGATGGCCATAGGGAAGTAGGCCCGGTTGTCGGAACCTAGTCCAGTGCCGAAGCTACTCCATCTATGGCCGTCCCACCGTGCCAGGTGATTCACCTGTCGGTCGGCTGCGAACCTGAATGCCCCGCCTGCAACCAGCTCGTCTCCATGGACAACGAGCGTGTGGACTTCTTCCGGCCGCTGGGGATCGTCATGGGGAACATAGAAAGCATCCCCCAGCCGAGACCAGGCATCGCCCTCCCAGACCGCGATCGAACTCGCGGCAGATCCGCCCGCAAACATGAAGTTGCCCCCCACGATGAGCTTCCCGTGCCATGACGCCAGCGCGTTGACAACCGGTTTCTTGGCGTAGCGCTCGCTCATGCTGACGCCATCCCCGAAGGCACGCCATCCGTCCCCATCCCAGGCCGCCACCGCGTTGAGCGCAGTCTCTCCCGAGGACCGGAACAGCCCACCCGCAACCAGGAGATCTCCGTGGGAATGTAGAGCATGGACGACGTCGTTGAACCCGGCACTCATCGCGGACCACCGCTGCCCATCCCACTGGGCGATGTTGGCCACCGCGGTCTCACCTGCTTGCGAGAAAAAGCCCCCGACCACCAGGCGGTGGTCGTGGACCGTCATCGCCAGGACACGGATCTTGCCGCCTCCGCCGACACCGGCCCCGAGCGTGTGCCACCGTTCTCCGTCCCAGCGGGCCAGATTCTGGATGGACTTATTTCCAACGACGGAGAACTTGCCTGCCGCGACAAGAGCGCCCTGGAAGGGAATGAGGGCGTGGACCGCACCATCCAGACCGCCTCCCATTCCGTGCCACTTCTGGCCATCCCAGCGGGCGATGCCCTTGAGGTTGTCTTCGCCGACAACCTCGAAATCGCCTCCGACGTAGAGATCACCGCCAAACTCGGCGACAAATGCCGCGCGGTTGAACTGGATCTTAGCGCCGAGGGAATGCCAGTTCGTTCCGTCCCACCGGGCAACGCCGTCGACCCGCTCATCGACTGCAAACCCAAACCGACCCACAGCGACCAGGTCGCCATTGTAGACGGTTGCAGCTAGAACCGGGCCGTCGGTGCCAATGCGGCCGAATTCGGACGACCAGCCTGCTGGAGAGTCTTCTGCCGGCGCTTCGGAGGCTTGTCCGACCATGACCAAGACCAGTGCGGTAACTCGCAGCAGGCAAGATAGACGGGCAAGGACTTGAGACATCGGGGCAGTCCTTTCGGGGGAGCGTATGGATTTAAGTAAATCAGTCGATATGTGGGGTCACCTGCATAAGACTACTGGGGAGACTGCACCCAGGCAACTGAGCGTCCATTTCATGAAATGTTTGATCAACGGCGCAACACGAGCACGCTGCCATCACCACCGAAAGCCAGCAGGTCTTCACCGGGCTTGCCCCACAGTTCTCTGATCACCCTGGAATCGATCCGCTTCACTGACCTCCACTTGTTGCCGTCGAACTGCAGGAGTTGGCCTCTGGTAAGAGTGAAAACGTCAGTGGGACCAGTCCCCCATACGCCAGTGGTCCGCTCTCGCAGTTGACTTCGCTCCCACGTCTCCCCGTCGAAATGATACAGACCTTGATCGGTAGCCGCCCAGACGTCTGCCGGGCCGCTTCCCCACAGTCTGCTAAGGTGTAGCATCTTGAATCCGGGCACCGTTGTCCATTGCTGGCCGTCGAAGTGGAGCAATGCCTCCTTCCCGCCCACGTACACATCGTCAGGTCCGCTCCCCCACACCGCATGGAGGTCGTTCTCCGTCACGCCGGTCACCCGTTCCCACTCCGCGCCCTGGAAGTGCAGCATGGCACCGCCGGACCCTACGGCCCAGATGTCGTCAGGGCCGGATCCCCACAGCTCGAAGCCGAAGGCGACACCGCCCCGCCAGGGCTCCCACGTCTGCTTCCAGGAATGGCCGTCCCAATGCCAGATTCCGCGGACGCCAGCGACATGAATATCACTCGACGACGAACCCCAAATCCCCTCCAGGTTGATTTCGGTGAGCGAGTCCATCTCGGCGAGTCGCATACCGTCCCACCGCCAAACTCTGCCGTCGTCGCTGACAGCGTAGAGATCATTTGCCTCAAGCCCCCAGACCGACCGGATCAAGGGAAGAGGCCGCGAATCGACTTCAGACCAGCCGCCCGGTCCGTACTCCCAAGTCCGAGCGCTTTCCCCCACACCGACCAATTGGCCATCTCCGTCGCGGCAAAACGCTTCCTGAGCGTAGGCGGGCATGCCTTCCAACTGCTCCCAGCCACTACGGCTTATGCTGATGATGCGACCGCCCGTCGAGAGATCAATCAGACCGTCAGTTCCGCGGAAGTTGTGGACGGCCGCCCAGGGGATGTTGGGGATCTGCAACTGTCTCCACCGGCCCTCACCGGACCACCGCCAAACCCTACCTCCACCGGAAGCGCTGGTAACGAAGTAGACTTCACGCGGCCCCAACCCCCAAACCCCCAGGGTCTGCTCCGGCAACTCGTGCGCTACGGGAACCCAAGTTCGGCCATCGAAGCGGAAGATGCTCCCGCCGTATTCCGTAATCCAAACATCCTCGGGTGTCGAGCCCCACACGCCGCTCCAGGAGACCTTCCCGCCAGGCATGCTTTTCCGCCAGCCCCCCGGCCCGTGTTGGAGGACCTCACCGTCGATGGCGACGGCGATGACTTGCTGCCCATCCCAGGCGTACAGGCCCTTGATATGCCTAACTTCCGGGGCCTGCATATCAATCCAGCGGCTCCCCTCCTTGCGCCAGATTTTGGACGTGCTCGCCACGAAGACCTGGCCATCCGGGGCTGTTACGATTTGGAGCAGGGCCTCGTCCAGTTGATCCCCGTCCACTGCCCATGTGCCGTCGTGGCGGCGCAAAACGAACCCGGCTGCATCGACTGCGAGAAGGTCCCCATCTGGGCCGCGGCAGACATCGTTCAGGGTGTTCCCGGCCGGTCGGGGCCTCAGCCACTCCCAGTTCCATCCGTCTACTGGTGCGACGGGCGTGTACTCCCTCTGCTCAGCACGCTCCCTGGACTTTGCCTGAGCCGCCACGATCAGCTTCTGGTGCTCCTCCTCCGACAGGGGGGAAGCGGTGATCGTCCGCTCAGGCTCACCATCGGCATCGGCATCGATGTATAGGGTCAGGGTCTCGGGCTCGATACGGCGGTTGGCGACGTGGAAGTCCACGTACGCGCCGAAACCCTTGGCCGTGTCCGCCCCCGCGGCGCGCAACCGGTTGAACATGATTGGGTCTTCCCAGTAAGCCGGGAACAGCCAGACATGCTCCTCGTCCCCCAACTTCAGCACGCCCCCGATGCGGAACTCGGCGTCCAGTGGAAGGGGGTCCTGGTTCGGTAGCGCCAATTCAGGGTCGGTGTACTGCGGGGCCGCGTGCAGGATGAGGCGAAGGTCGAACTCGTCGTCGCTGCTGCTGTGCAGATGGACACCGTCGGTCCAGCCTTGCGACTCGATCCGGTCGTCGAGGACCATGGACATCACCAGCGGCATCTCAGCGTCGCCGATCTGCACAGGGCCTACGAGTAACCGGTTGGACTTCCGGTCAATCAGCTGGACCGTCAGGAGTCCCTCGGGCAATTCCTGATAGTCCTTGTTACCATCGGGGTCCCAGACCTGATAGTAGGGCTCCCAGTCGAGGCACCACATCGGGATGGAGGAACGGCATGGAACGCTTGAGGCCGCAGCTTGCGCCGCCAGAGCCAGCAACACCATTGTAGCCATTAAGATCCTGTGGAAAGTTCTGCTGCGAGTCATCATGGTTGCTATATCCGATCACGAATAGGTGTTTAGAACGGTAGGTCCTCGTCGCCCTCCAGCCCCTCGAAGCCATCGCCAGAGACCCTGGCGAGCCCTGCTGTTTCAAGCATCCGATTCAACGTGCCCAGGGCTTCCCCCTCTCGCAGAACCGCAGACGAGTTCGCGCTGTCTCGGAGCCTCTCCAGGTACTGAACGGGCAACTCGTCAACCTCGGAGAGCCGTGCCAACCTAATGAGTGCATCAGCTTCATCGACAGACCTCGAAATCGCGTCCACCATGCAGGTGAGCATCCGAGCCCGCGTCTTCGACGAGTTCACCAAGATGTCGAAAACGGCTCGGGCGACCTCAGCGACCGATTTCCCCACCGCAAAGAGGCCTTGGTACTTGCCGATAAACCCGTACGGCGTCAGTCCATGAATAACGGGCACGATCAGAACCCCGCGCCCCAGGGCATATCCCACTTCCTGGTCGGTCCAGTTGCTCTCTTGGAATCCCGGTGTCAGCACAGCAGCCAGAGCATCCATCGACGCAAGGCCAGCCTCGATTTCGTCCTGCCACTCCCTGGTGGGCTCGATATCGACATGAGCTACAAACCCAGCGATGCCGTACTGCAAAAGCGCGCGCTGGAGCCGCCCCACTGTCTTCTTGTGCTCAGACAGGTGGCTGATGAAGAGCCGGAAGTGTCGCTGCTCCCAAAAGATGGCCTCTGCGACCGGTTCTCCAGGTACTTCCGTGTAGGTATGGGGTATCTCCAGCTCGTTGGCGATCCGGACTACGACCTCGTCCGATTCTCCCACAAGCAACTCTTTGGTGTAGACCCACTTGCTATTAACGCCGGAAGTCGGCTTGTTCGTATCAACGCCGTGGCCACCGAGGTACACGTCGATATCCGTGTACGACATCCGAACCTGCAACTCACGTCCGACCCGGTCCACCAAGCTTAGCCGTTCGAGATGATTCAACCTCTCTGCTCCTTCCAAACAAATGGTCCATCAGGGGAACCTACAGCATGTCGATTTCCGGCCCAACTGATAACGCTGAGCCACATGAGACTCGGCAAGAGTCATGGTCGCCCTGACGACTATAACCCGATAATGGAATATGGATTCAGAAACTGCCTATCCTGTAGCACCTTCATATCGATTTCGGAAAGCCCAGCTTCACCGCAAACGCCATCCCAGTTGGCTCGAATCATCTCAACCTGTCCGCTGGCGATGTCCCAGGCTTGATTCCGCGTCAACAGGAACGCCGGCGCCGCCTGAAGACAGACCTCGATTTGGCTCATATTGTTGGTTCCATGGATCTGCATGGCGTGCGAAGCTTCATTTCCCGTCCGTGGCTGAGGGCAAATATCATACGCCGGCGTCAGCTCCAGGCACTCTCCATCCCAGAATGCAGCATGGTTCCGCGCATGGTCGTCGGTGTTCCCGCACAGCACGTTGTAAACCAGCCGTGCATATAACTCACGAAGCGTTTCGGTTGGGTTTTTGAAACGATGTCGAATGATCTCAGCAAACTGCTCATAGCTTGCATATCGTGCCGTCATATCGTCCAACTCGAATAGGGTCAGGGCCGAGATCATATGCCGACGCAGCCAGTCACCATCCGCTGGAACCCTATCGAATCTCTCGATCAACAGTACATCTTTGCCCAACACCCTTTTCAAGGAAACCGGAGCCACATCAAGTCCAACGGTGTGCGCAAGTCGCATGGCCACATACTCTGCTTTGACGACGCTGTAGAGGTCACTTACAGATGAGAATTTGGCGATGTACTTCTTCGAATCGCCCCCGATAAGAGCCTTTGGCCTAGCTCCACCAATCGAGCTTCCATGAAGAAGTGCTTGATCCAAGTCAGGAGATAATGGAACGCCCAGTTCCACCTTCTCAGCCGCCTTACTGAGTTCCTCCAGAGTTGCGTTCGCACTCCAACGTGGGATGTACTCGGTCGGCGACAGTTGAAAATCCAAGGCTCCAATTCGATCTGATCCGGACTCGAGCAGATATGTCAGTTCAGTAAGCTGAGTCGTATCGATCTCGACACTGCTTGTTCCCAGTACTTTGTTCATGATAACGCGCCTTCCCCAGGCATCCGGCGCAGCATCCCGAATACAATTGGGAATGCGCAAACCATCAAGGAGAGGCAAAACACCGGATCGCAGGGGAAGCTCGACGTCGTAAATCGGGATCGCGTCCTCCCTATTGAGATAGCTTCTTCCATAATTGAACACCAGGTCTTCACCGATTGTGGTCAACTTGCCCGCCACAACAGGTTCCGTGCTTCCTGGGAGCCAAATCCAGACGTAAGCCCCGCTGGTCGACTTAGAACTCATCATCAACAGCCCTATCGCTAGTCCGGATACTCTGCGGCAGGAGTGCCAGCATATCGGCAGTACGCGCTAAGTGGCTCGCAATTGTTTTGGCGTCCGAGTCGAACAGCGGAATTCCAACCAGATAGGCCGCTTCGAACACCAAGCCAATTGAGCAATTAGGATAACCGCTCTCGATTTTCCGGAGCGTTGGGCGTGAGATCCCCACTCGCTCGGCTAACTCGTCAGCCGACCAGTGGCGCTTTTGGCGTCCAAGTTTGATTAGACGCCCCAAGAGTATCAGAGCATCCCCAGAGTATCGCGAATAGGCTCTGGATTTCGGCACGTCATTCTCCCCCAATTTGGAAACTATACTTTCCGCAAACTGACTTAATGGAAACTATACTTTCCAAAATACCCGCTTTACCAGTTCCTGTCAAGAGCACTTTTGTATCCATATCGATTTGACCCAACGGCCCGGAAGTAGGATGAGGGCTTACGTATGGCTGTGCCCCGCCCATTTTGATAGCTTCCGCAGTTGGCCGACCAGTTTCTTCCTCTACTGTACCTACTCATAGCCTTCACCTTTCAAAAATGGATTGTTTGTTCTAAACCCCTAAGGCAAGTGGCATACCAATAATTTTCCAATATTTAACTGATTTAAATAAAACAATTTAGCTGATTTTGTAATTCTTGCGAGGATTTAGAGTTTACAAATAATGAATTTTATTTCATTTATTGTTAATACAATTCCAAAAATCAAGGGTCCCTCATGCCTCAGGAGAAGAATAATGGCAACCCTAATATCCTGGCTGGGAGACAACGACCTTAACGCCCTAAAAGGGGACAGCTCCCAGGACATCGGAGCCCTCGCCGAATTTCTAACTTTCAAACATTTTTCTCGAATTATCATCCTACATACACGCAAAGCTTCTGCCGCCCAATACGCCAGATGGCTCGGAGGCCGTACTAATGCGATTATTCAACTGGCCGAGATACCACTGACACGACCCCATGATTTTGACATGGTTTATGACCGAGCCCGGGATACCGTCCTGAGAATGGTCCTGGGTTCCGAAAATCATTCCCATGAAGATGTATCCTACCTTCTCTCATCCGGTACAAAGGCCATGTCATCCGCTCTCCTCTTAATCGGGTGTTCCGATCTGACCGGAAAAATTTATTTCAACTGGTTGGACAAGGATCAAGAGGACCCGGAAAACCGATATGTCCGGATAAAATGGCCCGAACGATTCTCTCTTTCCCTCTTCGCAACCAGGTCACAATCATCGTATGACTCCGGCATTCTCATCGACAGTGAAGGCAGGGAACTCTCCCGGTGTCCGGCCATGAAACTCGTGTACGAAAGAGGAAGACGGATCGCCCAAACCGATTACCCCGTTCTAATCCACGGAGAAACCGGTACAGGAAAGGAAATCCTCGCCAACTATCTGGTAAATGAAAGCGCACGGTCCTCAGATCCCCTGGTCATCGT
>JAUVAN010000103.1 GCA_030591725.1 Deltaproteobacteria bacterium | reverse complement strand
GTTCTCCATCTCGGACCCCGACGAGGTCTGGATAATGGACATGATCGGCAAGGGCGAGAAGGACAAGGGCGCCGTGTGGGTCGTCCGCAAGATCCCGGACGGATACGTGAGCGCCCACGCCAACCAGGCGCGCATCCGGAAGTTCCCGCTCAACAACAAGAACACTCTGTACGCGAAGGACGTGATCTCCTTTGCCCGGGACATGGGTTGGTTCGACGGGGAGGATAAGGACTTCAGCTTCATGGACGCGTACTCTCCCATGACCTTCAGGAAACTGCGAATCTGCGAAGCGAGGGTGTGGGCGTTTTTCAAGAGGATCGCGCCATCAAAGAAATTCTCTTCCAACTACGTCAAGGGAAAGAAGGGCGCCAGGCCGCTGCCGTTGTGGATCACTCCCGATAAAAAATTGTCCGCCAGGGATGTGATGGAACTGATGAGGGATCACTTCGAGGGAACGGATCTGGATCTCACAAAGGGCGTCGGCGCGGGACCATACAGTCTTCCGTACCGATGGCGACCACTCTTCTGGGAGCACGAAGGTGAGGAGTACTTCAACGAGCGAGCCACATCCACCCAGCAGACCGGATTCTCCTTTGTCGCCCAGGCGCGATCATGGCTTCCGGATCCCATCGGCGGGATCCTTTGGTTCAGCGTGGATGACACTTACAGCACAGTCTATGTCCCCATGTACTGCGGCATCAAGGAGGCCCCCAGACCCTTTGCCGTGGGCACGGGTGATTTCCATCATTTCACCTGGGACTCGGCGTTCTGGGTGTTCAACTTCGTCTCCAACTTCGCGTATTTGCGGTACAGCGACATGATCGTTGACATTCAAAAAGTGCAACGTGAGCTGGAGGGCGGTTTCCTCTCCGACATACCCCGGGTGGACAGAACCGCTGTCGGCATGTTCAAAAACGCGCCCGACGCGGCGCGAAACTACCTCACCAGGTACTCAAAAAAGCAATCCAGGAAGACCCTGGCAAGGTGGAGGAAGCTCGGAGAATTTCTCCTGTACAAGTATCTCGACGGAAACGTGAAAGACGCAAAAGGGAAAGCCACTCATCCCCCGTATCCCGACCACTGGAGAAAACGCATCGTCAAGGAGCGCGGCGAGTTCTACAAGGCGATAAAGCTACCGGGCGAACCGGAAGACGATCACTGAGACGGAGGAAGCGTACCAAGCCCTTCTCCCGCAGCATGAATGCTGCGGTCAGGATGCGCTTTGCGCAAGCCCACCGGGCTTCAGTCATCCTGACCGCGCCCTATTCAGGGCGCGGCATAAAGACCGGAGTTGCCTCAAGGATTCAGATGTTCTGCGATCGCGTTGACGATCTCCTCCTGGTAGCCGCGCGATGCCGAGACATAACCCGGCGCCTTGTTGACCAGGATGGAGAAGGCGATGGGGTTGCGCCCCTGATGATCCATCACATAACCCGACAGGGCCGAAACATCGGAGAGGGTCCCCGTCTTGGCCCGTACACGCCGCTTGACTGACCTGGCCCGATACCGAGATTTTATGGTCCCGTCCACACCGCCGGTAGCGAGCTGCGACAAGAACTCCGGCCTCACCCCGCTGTCGAGATAAACCCCCCTCAACACCTTGACGAATTGCCGCGCGGAAAACAGGTTTGCGTCGAACAGCCCCGAGCCGTTACGGTAGGTGTAGCTGCCCGCTGCGAGGCCCCAATCCTCGAGCACCTTTTCGACCGCCGACGTGGCGTCATCCCAGGTGGCGGACGTCTCCGTGGCCTGCGCTCCTATGGTCTTGAGCACCATCTCGGTGACGAAGTTGTTGGACATTTTGCCCGTCTCCCAGAGGATCGAGGAGAGGGGGGCTGACATGTTTGATGCAAGCCGAGGCGTTCCCGGGGGCAGAGGTCCCACGCGAACGTCGCCACCTACCGAGATACCCGCCTCCTCGAGCGCTGCCCTCAATCCGTACCCGGTGAACAGAGACGGATTGTCGATTCTCCGAAAATAGGTTACCGGCCTGGCGCCCAGGGGAACCGAGCCCCACACACGCACCCTCGTGCGCCCCTCGTAAGAAATCGCCGATATCTTGGGGTTGTGCGCACCCTGCCCCACCGTGATTGTATCGTTGGTCAGGATGGCATACCCGGGCGGTTTCAGGTTGACCCGCGCCTTGACCATCCCGGTCGGGCCGGGACGAATGACAATGCTCAACGCGTTGTGGTTCAGGGAGACCGCGCCCACCGGAGACCGAAACTTGTTGTCCTCTTTGGGCTGCTGGTCAAATGCGTACGGTAGATTCTCACCATCGAAGTAAGTGTCGTCCACCACAACGCCGCCCTCCACCCGCCGGATTCCCATCTCTCGCAAGGTATCGACCATCTTGCGCAGATCCAGGGTGGACAGGGTGGGATCCGCGTGACCCTTGATGTAGATGGCCCCGCGAATAGCCGCCCCATCCTTCTTTCCGTGCAGGCTCGTCTCAAAGCGATACTCGGGACCGAGAATCTTCAGCGCACATGCCGCAGTGATGATCTTGGCGTTGGACGCGGGGTTGAGCAGCTCATCTCCGTTTCTGGCAAAGATCTCCGCGCCGGTCATCACGTCCATCACCGCCACGCCAACCACCCCGTTCCCGGGAACCCTCTGTGCGATCTTTGACAGGGTCTGTCGCAGCGCGTCCGTGTTCCCCGATTCCACGCGAAGATCCTGCGCTCGCGACGCGGGGGCCGCGAAGACAAACACCGCCACGGAGATTGCAATAATAGATGGAACCAGTCTGCGTACTTTCATCATATTACTTTTGGAATTTCTCCTCGCGGCAGAACTCACGAATGTCTTTTCGGGACGGTGCACTTTTACTGAGGTCTTGTGGCCTGCCCAGGGGAACAATTTCTACAACCTGCACATCGTCCGGGACGCGCAGCAACCGAGCCACCTCGTCTTGATCGAACAACCCCACGTGGACTGTGCCGTACCCCAGGGCGTGGGCCGCGTGAGTCACGTTACTCAGGAACAGGGCCACATCGAACATGAGCCAGTCGCCCAGCACGGTTGTGTGCTCGCCCTTCTTGCATCCGGACTTCCCTTTCTTGCCGCACGCCACGATCACGACAGGGGCCTGGACTACCGCCTTCTTCGCCGGGTTGTGCTCCGACAGGGTGGCGGAGAGTTTGTCCTTCATCTCGGGATCTCGCACCAGGACGATCTCCCAGCACTGGGTGTTGGCCCACGAAGCGGACATCCGCCCCGCCTCCAGGATCCGGTCCAGATCCGCCCGGTCCACCTGCGCCGATGTAAACTTACGAACGCTACGGCGCTGGGCCATGGCCTCAAAAACATCCATGAAAAACCTCTCAGAAACTAATGCCCGCCACCGCGAAGATCAGTATCCATATCAGCGCGGTCACCGGCCCGATGATGATACCCAACTTGCCCGTACGCTTTCCCCAGACGATGAACGGCACGCTCTGCGCCTCCGGATGTCGCCTGATTTCCTCGTTTGCCACAATGACCGCCGGAATCCCCATCGCAAGCGCGAACCAGCCCGCTACCACCGCATGGGGCAGTATGCACAGGAAAAGCATGGAGGCGGCACCCATCCCGAGACCGAACACCACATAAGGCCGAGGGCGCTTCCAGGGATTGTACGGAGGCTGTGCGGGCTTTGAAATGTCTTCAGGGCTCTCCACGATACCGGGCACGATGGGCTGGAAATCGTTCACTCCGCCCCCATATCACCCGGCATCCGGTCCCGCATCGGCATCCGTGTCTGTATCCGTGTCTGTATCCGTGTCGGATCCGCCGTCAACGGCCGCATCCTCCCACTCTATATCATCGCGGGTTCCACTCGACATGCACCCGAAAAAGAGCGCAAAGAGGGCTCCCACCAGCATCACAATCGAAACCTTTGCAAGATTGCTCATCGTTCACTCCTTTTTGTTTCGCCCCGGCAGTCTACGCGTGAATAGCCTCGCCGTCCACGTCAAGAGCGGCTTCTTTCATCGCCTCCGACAGGGTCGGGTGAGCGGTGCAGATCCCCGCAAGCTGCGCGGCTGTCATTCCCCCGCCCATGGCCACCGCAGCCTGGGCGATCAACTCGCCGGCCCATGGACCGATGACATGTACGCCCAGCAACGCGTCGGTTTCACCGTGGGCGAGAACCTTTACCAGACCATCATTCAATCCGTGGGCCATGGCCCGACCGTTCCCCTTGAACGAGAAGACTCCCTTCTTGAACGGGATCTTCTCCTCCTCCAGGCGTCCCTCGGTGCTCCCCACCGACGCGATCTCCGGCCGCGTGTATACCACCGACGGGATCACTCTGTAGTCCAGATGTCCTTTTCTTCCCGCGAGCCGCTCCACGCACGCGACTCCCTCGTCGGACGCCTTGTGGGCCAGCATCGCCCCCCCGATGACATCACCTATCGCAAAAATACCCGGCACACTCGTGGCGAAATTGTCATCCACCTTGATGCGACCTTTGTCCGTCAGTTCCACTCCGGCCTCGTCCAATCCGAGACCCTCCGTACGAGGCGACCGTCCCGTTGCAACCAGCACCCGATCGGCGCGCAGGGAATCCGCACCCTCGATATCCACCACACATTCGTTGCCGCTCGTTTCCGCCCCGGTGACCCGCGCGCCCAGCATGAAGTTGATCTTCTGCCTCCTGAGCAATCGGTGGGCGTATTTGGAGATCTCCGCGTCCATCTCGGGCAACACGCGATCCATGTACTCCACCACGGTCACATCCGAACCGAGTCGATTCCACACGGAACCCAGTTCCAGCCCAATGACTCCCGCCCCGATCACCACCAGGCGCTTTGGGACGCTCGAATAGGAAAGCGCCTCGGTGCTCGAGCCGATGAGATCGCCGTCGAAATCCACCCCCGGTATGGTCGACGCCACGCTACCGGATGCGATAATGATGTTTTTGGCGCGGATCTCCACGGGGGTTTCCCCCTCGACGACCACTGTGCGTTCGCCGGTCAGCCGCGCCTTGCCTATATAGCGACTCACCTTGTTCTTCTTGAAAAGGAACGCCACCCCCCTGGTCAGATTGGCGATGATCGTTTCCTTCCTCTTCATCATCGCGGCCAGATCGAGGCGAACTCCCTCGATAACCACCCCGTGGCCATCCATGCCCGCAGTCGCCTCCTGATACCGCTCGCTGGATTCGAGGAGTGCTTTTGACGGTATGCACCCTACATTGAGGCACGTCCCCCCGAGGCGCTCGTATTTCTCCGTGCAGGCCACATCCATTCCGAGTTGAGCGGCGCGAATGGCGGCGACATAACCGCCCGGACCCGCTCCGATTATGACCAGATCGTGTTCCTTTTTTTCCATTTGCCATTTCTTCTGGTTTGTAGGGCTGTTGGTCGATGGATATCATGAGAGAGTTGCCATTTCCAGCTAACTATGTGGATACGGCATTGAAATATTGTGTTACTATTAAAACGGATTTTTCAATATCCAGCGTGAGATCTTCGCCAGGAGGAGTGCAATGAGAGCTTTTATTCGTATTTTCACCATCTTCTTTGCCTGGATCCTGATGATCGGGTGCAGCGGGGAACTCCCAACATTCAATATAGATGCCGGAGCAACCGACACAGACACAGATACGGACGGAGACACGGACACCGACGCGGACGGCGATACCGATACGGATGCCGATACCGATACGGATGCCGATACCGATACGGATGCCGATACCGACACGGATACCGATACCGACACGGATACCGATACCGACACGGATACCGATACCGACACAGGCACCGGCACAGGCACAGATACGGGCACCGGCACGGATACGGGCACAGACACCGGCACGGATACCGGTACAGACACCGGCACGGATACCGGTACAGACACGGGCACCGATACCGGTACAGACACCGATACCGGCACGGACACAGGCACCGACACGGGCACCGACACGGGCACCGATACCGGCACCGACACGGGCACCGATACCGGCACGGACACCGATACCGGCACGGACACCGACACGGACACAGGCACCGACACGGACACGGACACCGACACGGGGCCGTACTGCATAGAGTTCATCAATGAGCCGTTCGAAACAGGTTCGCTGCCCGGCAGTTGGACCAGCTGGATCGAGGGCGATCTCACGTCGGCAGGATGGCAATTCACCGGCGCGGACAATCCACCCACCGGGTCGAGCGGTGTGGCATGGCACGACGACGACAACGTTTCCAGTAGCTGTAACGATTGGCTCGTAACCGAAGAAGTCGATCTGTCAGCCGAGAGTGTAGCGCGGCTACGTTTCCAGGAAGCCGTGTACTGGACATGGGCTTACGATGGGCACTACATCTACGCAACCAACGATCCGACAGCCACGGCCTCGAGTTTCGTACTTGTCGAGGAAGTCGATACAACCGGCTACTCTGCGGGCAATTGGTACGAGAGAACGGTCGATATTTCGGCGTTCGCCGGAGTTGGAAATTCCCAGGTCAGAATTGCGTTCGTGTATGTGGGCGACTGGGCGGACGAATGGTACATCGACGATGTGTTGTTGGATACCGGACCCGATTGCGATGCTGACGCCGATGCGGATTCCGACACGGATACCGATACCGACACGGACACCGACACGGATACCGATACAGACCCTGACGGAGATGATTGCTCCGATCCGCATATCGCAACCGTGGGGACGAACACCGGCGATTCCTCGGGCCAGAGCAATTCCTACGGCATCATGGGGTGCAACAACATCGGCAGCGTCGATGAGGTTTGGGAGTTCGTCGCGCCCACCTCTGATTGGTACGACGTGATCATGACAGCGAGCGGTTTCAACGCGGTCGTGATGATATGGGAAGTCTGCGGATCCACAACCAGCTTCGAGTGTGGAAATCCAAACCCGAATTCAAACGTCGCTGTCTCCGGATTCCTGGCGACTGCGGGCAATACTTACTACATTCTGGCCGATACGGATGACGACTCGGATCCTGGCGGGGCGTACACCCTCGACATCTCCGTGGGCGTGGCTCCGCCCATCGGCGATGATTGTTCTGATTTCTTCACAGCAATAAATGGATGGTCCAACTTCGGCGATACATCTGTGGCCAACGATGACTACGAAGGTTCGTGCGAGGGCGGCTCAACACCTCCTATCAGTGGGCCGGACCAGGTGTGGGAGTACACTGCCACGCAAAACGGTACGCTTCATGTGGACATGTATACCAATGGCGGTAGCGGCGGATTCCCCTGCACACTTTATATCCGGAGCACCTGCACCGATTGGAGCTCCGAACTCGATTGCGATAACGCCTTCAGCGGAGACACTTGCTACACTTCCGCAACGGTCAGCACTGGTGATACGGTCTACATATTCGCGGACACAAACAACACCGGCGTTCTGGGCGGATGGTACGGGCTCGACATCCACTACACTTGATCTTCGGCTAGCGCTTCCAGTCTTTCCTTGACAGGATTGCCCCGAACTCCAGGCGGCGGTAAGGTGCACCCACTTCAATGACTACTACCCGGAACCAAAACGAACTCTCTTGTCCCGCTCGCCCACATGCCGGTGCGAAATTACTCACGGCCATGGTTATACTAGCCGCTTCGGCCCTTGCATTATGCTGTAGCGGTGAAAATCACCCTTCTTCCAAGATCGCTCCCACCAATCTCCTTTTCATTGTCATCGATACCCTGCGCGCGGACCAGATCGCGCTCTACGGCGGACCCACCGCAACTCCCAATATGGAAGCCCTCGCTAAACGGGGTGTGCTGTTCGAGCAGGCGTACAGCCACGCGCCCATCACCGGGCCGAGCCACGCATCCATGTTCACATCGATGCTGCCGTCGCACCACGGGGTGCACAACAACGCCGACGTGCTGCGACCGAACTACGTAACCCTGGCTGAGATTCTCAAGGATCGCTCCTGTGCAACCGCCGCGTTCATCAGCCTCGAGGCGTTGAAGAGCAAGTACAAGGTCCTCCAGGGTTTCGACTCGATACACGAGGAGTTTCCCCATTACTGGTGGAAGACCGCCGGTGAGCTGAACGAGGAGATGCTCCCGTGGCTCGACGACAATTCATCCAGGCCATTCTTCCTTCTCGCCCACTACTCCGATCCCCACGGCCCGTACGTTCCACCAAGCTGGTACCAGCCCGTGAAGATCACCCTCAACGGAAATCCGATCGAGCCGATTCTCATCGACGGCAGATACCACCATATCGAGCTCGCTCTTCGCCCCGGTGAAAACACGGTAGTATTCACGTCAAAGGGAGACCACAGAATATCCCTGTCCCGCTGGAAATTCCCCAAGGACCTCTCTTTGAAATTCAGCGACGAATGGGAACGCCCGGCAAAAAAACCCGGTGACGCCAGGATCCTCAAAGCCCGTTCAAGAGCCGTCATGACCGTCAACAACGGGCAAGAGCCCGCAACCCGCACAATCCGCGTCAAGAGCCACTTCATGCTTTCCGTGAAGCAAAGGCAGCAGGGCTACGCGGAGGAGACCGCCTATGTGGACGCGCAAATCGGCGCGCTTTTCGAGCGAATGACGGCTCTTGGCTTGTGGAACAACACCATGGTGGTGCTCACGTCGGATCACGGGGAGGAGCTCGGCGAACGCAACGGGGTCTTCGAGCACGTCCAGCGTCTCTACGAAAGCCTCGTTCACGTTCCTTTGATCATTGCCCTCCCGGACGAAACGAATGCCGGCAAACAGGTCTCGGAGCCTGTCAGGCACATCGATCTACTTCCGACCATAGGCCACTTTTTCG
The DNA here is from genome assembly GCA_030591725.1 of Deltaproteobacteria bacterium. Lineage (GTDB taxonomy): Bacteria > Myxococcota_A > Polyangia > JAAYKL01 > JAAYKL01 > JAUVAN01. Next base: position 2,580 of record JAUVAN010000103.1, on the reverse strand, counting down.
GTTTTGAGTCGCCCCCCGACATCAGGGGCAAGAATCTGTGGCCGCTGGGGAACATCGGCATGCGCCCGGCGGTGTCTGAGACCTACCGTCCGCAGGCCAGATCCGATCGCGTCTCGGTGCGCCACGGCGACTTCAAGCTCATTCGAGATCAGCGCACAAAAAGAGAAGAGCTGTACAATATTAAAAAGGATCCCAGAGAGGCCAAAAATCTTGGCAGCCGTGTCTCCATAAAGGGAGCGAGCCCCAAAAGCTTTGCCGCCGTCAGGACCATGCTCAACAACATGCTTGAAATCGAGCGCGCCTCGAAAACAGCAAAAGACGCCCCCGTTGTTCCCCTCAGGGCAAACCTCAACGAGGACGAAGTGGAAGCCCTTCGCGCGCTGGGGTATCTGGAATAGATCTTCCCTTGACGCTACGGATCACCACCCGTGAGCAGCTGCACATCGAGGAGATCCTGCTTACGCCCCGTGGATCGTTTGTTCACGATGAGTTCTTCTTTTCCGATCACCCAGAGTTGAGAACCCATGTATTCACTCTTTACCCGATGTGAAAACGCCAGGTCGAACTCCACACCATCGATGGAGGTCAGAAGATCAATTCTATTGGGAGGAATCCCAAGCTGAACGATCCGGCCAGGGGTCGTAAAATCCTCCCGAGTCAGTCCGATCTCCGAGAAACCAAAATCATCGAGCGCGAGGATGATCTTTTCGGCGTTCTCCGCCGTGGGGCGAACCCAAAAATCGATGTCCTTGGTAAAACGCGGCAGACCATGGAACGCAAGCGCGTGTCCGCCCACCAGCAGGTAGTCAACCTGCCTTTTGATCAAGCACTCGATAAATTCTACGAAATCTCTGCTCAGGCTCATTTTTCAGCGCCAAGTACTCGCGAACACACTCCCCCACGGCGTCGAGACGTTCCTGAGGAGTGAGCGCGAGCCAGTATTCGAGATCTGCCTTTTCGGCAGCCTCGTGACTGGAGAAGACCCGAACGGTCTTCACATTATTTCTATTCTCTTTCACAAGAGAAATTGTATCACATACCAGGTAGCTTGGTCCCCATATTGTCGTCCCATCCAAAATCCGATAGTTTGAGAACATGAAGTTCGGCGGCATCCTCAACATAATCATCGGCCTGGTGTTCATCGTTGGCGGCCTGTCCGGGAAGCTCGCGCTCATCGGCACCAGCAACGGGTTGTTTCTGGCCATTCCGGGGGGAATCCTCATTATCTGGGGCGTCTATAGGTTGAAGCGCGCGGGGTCCTCTACCCGATAGTCGGGGGGACCAGGAAGAAGACCGTGCGCGTGTCCACCTCGGTAACGCCGTCTCCCCATACATGGATGGTTGCGGTAAAGATCTGCGGGTAGGTTGTTGCGGGAACCGTCACGTTGTCCTTGACGTGGATGTCCCAGCAGACCCTGTTGCCCGGATCCACCTGCAGATGCGTGTCATCGTGACTGTCGCCGTCATCATCGAACGTGGGCCAGGTAGTGCAGATAACACCGGTATCGGTGGTCTCCAGGTAGTCGATGAACTCGGAGACCGTGTCCACAGTGTCGTTCAGACCGTGGCTATCTATACCATCGTAATTGTCGGTCCCGTAGGCCCAGAGATCCATCGGGACCTCGGCGAGCGCCTGAATGGCGTTTACAATGACTGAAGAAGCTGAAGTTGTGGCATTGAAAACCAGTGGGTCGCCGAGGGTATCCACCGACCCCTGGGCCAGCATGAAGATCTCCATGGCGTCGCGCCCGGCATATCCCCAGGAACCCACTCCGTAGAGTCCCAGGGTCTTGGCTCCGATTGCATTGAGCGCGGCGATGGTGGCCGCCTGGGAGGTTCCGGTGTACTGAGAAAAGCCCTCGTCAGTTACAACCGCAATGATGGGACGTGCGCCGGGACGGAAGCATGGATAGCCAAGGTATCCCAACGGGCACGCTCCCGGCTCGTGAGCACAACTCACCTCGTTTGGAATTCCCGAGGGAACTGTAACCCCCGCCGAGGCGGCCTCACTGGTGCCGTATCCAGTCGCCGAGCAGTACATTGCGGAGCGGGGCGCCTCGGAGCAACAGGCGCCGGCCTCATACGTCGAGCTATACGAGGGGAAGGTTAACGCCGCCACTGCCGGACTCGCCTGAATGTCCAGCCTGTGGTCGTAGACCTTGTAGTTCGCGCATTCGGCGTAAAGGAAAGATCCAATTCCGGTCTGCAGGTCCGGAATCAACGCGGTGGCATCGTTGATGACCGTGGCCATGTTGGCCTTGATGTTGTTCAGGATGTCGACCATGGAGCCGGACACATCCACCAGGAAATAGAGATCCGCCTTTTGCAAATCGGAGGAGAAGTCCAGCGTGTCGTACGCCGGGGTTGCCGTGCCGAGGTAAGGCATTATGAACACGAAGTCCCCGCTGGCGGCAGGATTGTCGCTGTCGTCCAGGGGATCCGTTCCGGCTGCCACCTCCACGAAATCGCTGGCGCCGTCGCCGTCCGAATCGGGGTTGGTGGGGTCCGTGCCGGCCGCAAGCTCGGCCGCGTCAGGCAGAAGATCCCCGTCCGAGTCCAGATCCTGGAAGTCCGGCAGGC
>JAUVAN010000484.1 GCA_030591725.1 Deltaproteobacteria bacterium | reverse complement strand
GTGCGTATTACGCATGTGCCGACCAACACGGTTGTTCAGTGTCAGAATGACCGCTCGCAGCACAAGAACAAAGCCACTGCGATGAAGCAGCTCAAGGCAAAACTCTATGAGCTAGAGTTGCAGCAGCGGCGGGCAGAGGCCTCGGTGATCGAGGACAGCAAGGCGGACGTGGGTTGGGGCAGCCAGATTCGGTCCTATGTTCTGGACCAGAGTCGTATCAAAGATTTGCGTACCGGCGTCGAAACCGGTAACACTCAGGCAGTACTGGATGGGGGGCTCGATGCTTTTATCGAGGCCAGTTTGAAGCAGGGATTGTAAGTGAACGAAAATAAAAACAAAGGACCGGATGAAAACGCACTGATCGCGGAGCGGCGGCGCAAACTGACCGAGATGCGTGAGGTTGGCAACGCCTATCCGAATGACTTTCGTCGTAATGCGCTGGCAGATGAACTGCATCAGACCTACGGCGGACATGAAGGCGACCATCTGCGCGAAGAAGAGATACACGTCAAAGTCTCTGGTCGCATGATGGTCAAGCGCGTCATGGGCAAAGCAAGTTTCATCAAGCTAAAAGATCGAACCACGCAGATCCAGGTTCGACTTGAGCGTGACCGTCTTGCCGAAGGGCTGTACCAGAAATTCAAGAAATGGGATGTGGGCGATATTCTCTGCGTCTCCGGCACGCTATTCAAAACCAATACCGGCGAACTCACCGTCATGGCAGAAGAAGTCACCCTGGTGACGAAATCGCTGCGGCCATTGCCGGAAAAATTTCACGGTCTCGCCGATCAGGAAATGCGTTATCGGCAGCGCTATGTCGATTTGATCATGAACGAAGAAAGCCGCGATGTTTTTCGTATTCGTTCGCAAATCATTACTTATATTCGCGCGTTTCTTGATTCACAGGACTTTCTTGAAGTCGAAACCCCCATGATGCATTCGACGCCGGGCGGCGCTGTCGCACGTCCCTTCGAAACGCACCACAACGCGCTCGACATGAAATTATTTCTGCGTATCGCCCCGGAGCTTTTCCTCAAGCGCCTGGTCGTCGGTGGTTTCGAGCGTGTCTACGAAATCAATCGCAGCTTTCGCAACGAAGGTGTTTCCACTCAACACAACCCCGAATTCACAATGCTCGAACTGTATCGCGCCTACGCCGATTACAACGACCTGATTGAAATGATCGAGGCCCTTTTCAAAGGCCTGAGCCAGTCTATCCTCGGTTCAACCACCATCACCTACCAGGAAGACGAGATCGATTTCAGCAAGCCATTCGCACGCATCACCGTCGAAGATGTCATCCAGAAATTCAATCCGGATATCGACGCCACCCGATTGCGCGATCGCGAATACCTCGCCGGTCTCGCCACTGACCTCGGCGTCAAGGTTCAGGACAACGCCGGCGCCGGCAAGCTGCAAATGGAAATCTTCGACAAGACCTGCGAGACCAAACTTCGTCAGCCCACCTTCGTCACCGCGTATCCCACCGAAGTGTCACCCCTGTCACGTCGTAATGACGACGACCCCTTCCTCACCGATCGGTTCGAGTTTTTCGTCGTTGGGCGCGAACTCGCCAACGGGTTTTCCGAGCTCAATGATCCCGAAGATCAGGCCGAGCGTTTTCGTGAGCAAGTTGAGAATGCTGCTGCCGGTGACGATGAGGCCATGTCTTACGATCACGATTACATTCGTGCGCTGGAGTATGGCTTACCGCCCACGGCCGGTCTTGGCCTGGGTATTGATCGGCTGGTCATGTTGTTGACCAATTCTGCATCCATCAGGGATGTGTTGTTGTTTCCTTATATGCGGCCTGAGGTTTTCGACTGAGGTTTGCGTAGGCGATGTGCCGCGGTGCCCGTATCCATGGTGGACATCCGCTCACTCGGAAAGCCTTAACTCGATCGCCGGATGTCCACCACGGGTACGGACACCGCCCGGACATTTTCGCGGGGTTGGGCCGTTGGTGCGTCGGGGCCGATT
>JAUVAN010000169.1 GCA_030591725.1 Deltaproteobacteria bacterium | reverse complement strand
GATTCCTCGTCTTCGGGAGGCTTGATCTTCTTCGGAGGAACGGACGCCTCCGGAACGGACAGGAACGATCTGTGGAAGCTTGACCTCCAAACTTCCGCATGGTCGCAGACGGCGTCCGACTGCGCGGGCGAAATCTGCCCCCAGCCCGGCGATTCCGCGTTCGTGATAGCGGGGCGGGGCGGGCGGATATCCGTTCATACATCAATAAGCGAAAACGGCGACGATGTGTTCAACCTGCACCAGAGCGGAGTGTGGACGGGAAATCGTTCGTTTGTTCTACCGATGACCGGCACGATGGACTGCGATGGCGACGGTGTAAGGGAGCAGGAAACGGCGCTGGCGTGCAGGAACTCGAGCGAGTGGTACGCGGAGGTTGGGAAGATGCAATGCTCGGAGCCGGGCGAGAGCGATCTCCTGGAATGCGGCGCAGGGGAACCCGAGCCCATGACCCCAGCCGAGTCGTGGAACCCGGGCGGCTGGGAGTGGATTGTGGACCTGGCCGAGGGACCGGACGATTACACATACGTGCTGACCGACGATACCCTTTACACCTTCGACACGCTCGATCTATCGGGCGGTCTGTATCCAATTGACTCGGATGAGTTGATCGTGCCGGGCTCATGCTGGTTCTGCGGCGGGCCGGACTGGAGCTTCGACGTGGAGGTTCACGGGAACAACGCGTACGTGGCGTCGTGGAGCGGCGTGCACGTTTTCGACCTTTCCGATCCGGAGGCGCCGGTTGAGATGGGGCACTTCGCGAGCTACGCGCCGGTGAGAGACATGGCGTTCTTCCGAGGGATCGCTTACCTGGCGGACGGCTTCGGTATTACCGTGGTGAGCGTTGCGGATTCCTCCGAGCCGATAGAGATAGAGCGGGTGCAACTCGGAACGCCGGTGAAAGCCGTTGGGGTGAACGAGGAGTCGTGGAGACTGATGGCGCTCACGCCGGGAAGTCTGCGCAAGTTGAGCCTTGGAGGTAACCCGTTCAAGCCGACCGAAACAGGAAGCGTCGGGCTTGCCGGATGGTCCTTCTACGAGATGAAGGTGGAGGGCAGGTGGACCTACCTGAACGGGCTCTGGACGCAAACCGTGCTCGACGAGGGCGCGGGCGGACTCTCCATCCAGGGGCCGCACGACCTGCGCGCCTGGGTAAACGGACGCATCCTGCGAGAGGATCGAGCAGAGCGCGTGCGATGGCTGTTCAACGAATTCCAGGTCTGGGAGGAATAGTGAGATGAAACTCCTGATTGCCATTTTAGCTCTTTTCCTCAGCGGCTGCTCGGGCTGTTCTTCAAACGGCGTTGCGAAGGACGCCGGGGCCGATACTGGCACGAGTTCAGATACGGATACGGACGCGGATTCCGATACCGATACGGATTCCGATACGGACGCGGATTCGGATACAGATGCCGACTGGTTTGTGCCGGACGCGGGTCCGTGGGAATGGACTGATCTGTCCGACGCGGGCGACTGCGGCGCTATCGGGTGCCGCCAGCTCACTTTCACTGATTCAGTAAGGGTTTTGGAATGGGATGTTTGGGACGGCCTACTGGTATTCAACGAAGGTGATGCAAAAGACCTGATAATTGTCGATTTCATTGATGAGAAGCAGGTTGTTGTTCCCAATCCAATAGACACAACCACATCGGTTTACAACTTCTACCCCGCAATTTTCGAACAGACCGTTTGCTATGGGAAATCCGCCAATGGGATGAATGGCACCAAGGCGGTGATATGCGCGGACATCCCAAATGAGACCCAGAAACTCATATATCACCGTACCAAGGAGGGCGATGAGTATCCCAATCCCGCAAAGTACTCCGACCTCTACGGAACCCGTTTCGTATCCATGGGCGGCTGTGGCGACGTGATGGACTCATGGCCTCTTTGCGTCTTCGACCTGGAGTCGCCGGGTACTTACGGGGAGATTGCCCCGACCCACTACGGCTCACACAACAGTATGTGGGGCGACGTTGTAGTCTGGTACAAGGAAAACAGCGGCTACAACATCCAGGGGCACGATCTTTCTTCGGGAACGACTTTCAATATTACTGACGATAGCGAGGTTCAGTTCAACCCTCGGATTCACGGCACACGCGTGGTGTACCAGGATCTCCGCTTCGGCAGCGGTGGTACACCCCAGACTAGTTGGGCACACTCGGCGATATACATGTACGACCTGAGTACACACGTAACCACCCAGATCACGAGCGGCGCGTGGATCGCCGCCGACCCCGATGTCCACGACAACATCATAGTGTGGGCCGATTACCGCGACAGCGCCGACCCCAACAATCAGAACAGCCTGTCCGGTGTTGAGATCTGGGGCTACAACATCGACACGACCACCGAGTTCAAGATCACGAATTTACCCGGTCGGGCAAAAACCACGCCCCGCATCTGGGGCGACAAGGTCTTCGTGCACATGTACAAAGCTACATCCGGCGACGCCATCTACATGTTCGACCTTCCGTGAGGCGGCGATGAAATGAGCGACCTGCACGCCTGGGTCTGATGGTCTCGCTGCACATCGAGTAGACCGACCTTTTTAGCGATTTCACAGCACAACGAGGCTCCCGTCGGTAAAGTGCGGGCGGCGGTGTAGTGGCCGACGGTTTGGGGATGTTGCGTGGTCGGTGGCACCGAGGTCGGAACCGGACCCATTTGCCAATTCTCGTTGACACTCGTTGACACGGGGATGTGATTCGATGTGATATTGGGTGACAAGACCTTGAGTCTGCGATGCTTCCAAGCTCCGGGAAACACTGTGTTTTACTCATGTTTTCAATATCTTACAAAATCACAAATTTTCCCCGGTTGCTATTCCTAAACCGGGGGTCGCAGGTTCGAGTCCTGCTGGGCGCGCTGAAAAAGCTCAAGCCTCTCACGGACTTACCGCGAGGGGCTTTTCTGTTTCAAGGTGCCGTTGCCCCGGTTATTACCGTATCCTTACCACGTTTCCTTTTCTTCGCTGCCTCAAGCTCTTTTCGCTGGCCCGCTTCGATGACCTTTACCGCTTCCCGCACGTCCTCGTCATTGACGATGTTGTACCGCTCAAAAACAGCCCTTGTCTTGTGACCGCTGATACGCATGATCACCGACTCCGGCAGACCCCGCTTCCTGGCGTTCGTGACAAAGGATCGCCTCAAGTCGTGAAACCGTAGGTGTTCCATTTCGGCGCCTGTGCGCGCTCGCTGGAACTTCTTCTTGATCTGGTTCCACCGCGTGCCTGTCTTTTCGTTGGTGAACACGTACCCGGACATGGAGCGGGGGAGGGCGTTGATCGCCTTTCTGACTCTCCTGGTGAGCGGGACTTCGCGGGGTTTGCGAGACTTGGTATCAGCCGACGACAGCCGGATGAAACCTCTCTCTTCACCGCGAAGAACAACCTGGGACCACTTGAGCGACAGGATCTCCGACTTGCGCATTCCACAATCATAGGCCACCAGGAGGATCGGCTTGAGTTCGTCTTCTGCTTTTTCCAGGAGGCGCGCGAATTCTTCCTCGGTTGCCCACACGTCCCGCGTGTTGTCCTCGGGAACGATTAGCCCGCGTATCCCCGCGAGTGGGTTCCTGTCCAGCTTCCTGGCCTGTACTGCGAAGTTGAGGAGCTTCCTCAGTTGGCTCACCTCTCGATTGAGTGTGCTCACTGACGGAGTTTTCCCGGCGCCGAATTTTTCGGTCCGTCTCTTTTCGCGGTATCCGGTCACATCGTCGACCGTCAACGATGCTGCTTGCCGATTACCTAGGTGTTCCATGATGTGCGCAACGTGAGCCTTGTTGCGATCCCACCCCCGGTTCTGCTCTATGCAGATCGGCTTGTAGATGTTCCAGAGTTCCTGCACTGTGATCCCGTTCCGCTTTTTGCGTTCGAAGTAGCGACCTTCGAAGGCATCGATCCTTGCTTTGTCCAGAAGGCGTTCGGCCATCTCCTTTGTTGGTAGTCCCTGTTTCACGTACCGGACACTCCTGCCGTTGGGCAAGACAAGCCAGGTATCGGCCCGCCAACGTTTCTGTCCACTCTTCAGCTTGTAGGGTGTGACGCCCATACGTTCATCTCCTCTCTCACGGTATGCGGGCGTCCCTACAAGGGTACGGAGATGTCCTCGGGAGTCAACATTCGACCACGGGCCAACAACCCGTCAATCTCGTCTCGGCGGAACCTGAGGCGCTTCTCGCCGAGGCGGTAGGCTGGTATCTCTCCCCGCCTCACCGCCTGGTAAACGGCACTCCTGCTCGGCATGGAAAGGTATTCGACAAGCTCGTTCACGTTCATCCATTCGTTCTTTGTCATTTTCTCAACTCCATTCTTTTTTCAGGGGGATCAAGACGCGCGCGAGGACCGCCCGTAGACGCACCCGTTGACGCGGTTTGATCGTTCGTGCACGCGCGAAAGGGGTCACCCCCGGCTCTCATCGTTTCTATCAATTGTAGAATGGTCGGGTTGTCGGAGAAGTACCCGCCGTACCGTTCGGAGACAACATCAGCCGCCTTGTTGAGGGCGTCTATCAATTCGACCAGGGTGGTGTAGTTGACAGTGATCCCTTTTCGCGTGGGTTTAAGATCGCCGCTGTTTTCGTCTCGGAAACACTCTCGAATGTCTATGAATACGCGGTTGCTGTACGAGCAGATTCCTACTCGAAGCCACTGTTTCCCGCGCCAGGACCTCTTGGGGAATAAGGCGATGGTCTCGATTTCAGACCAGGAACCCATTACCGGCCTGCCTCCCGAAGCTCGTTTGCCTCGTCGCACAAGCCGTTCACCATTAAGCGAAGATCCTCCATGAGGTCTTCAGGTATGGCGAGCCCTCGACGTGTTGGCTTCCAGTTGCCGTTGTCGTCCTGATAGTGCGTGCGAAGATCGAGCAACCGCCTATCCCTCGTTTCCACAATCCTCGCGATAACTCGCTCACCGCCCTTTTCGAAAGATGCCGTTTCCTTCAGTGTCTTCCAGTCACTCATAGGGGCGCCTCCTCTCCGATAGCTTTACCAACAAGTGCATCGAGGATTTTCCCGGCGGTGTGCATGGGAATCACAACCCCCTGGCCGAAGCGCTTGTAGATGCCTCCGCTGTCATAGGCGAACTTCTGAATGGTGAGGACTTCCTGATCGGTTTTCGAGTGGCGCCCGCGAGTTGCGCGGAAGCCGTCCGACTCAGCGAGAGTCTCGTTGTGAACAACTACTTTCTTGATCGACATTTCCATTCCCTTTCGTTGAGGCGGCGCATTCGCGGCCAAGTTTGAACCCGGATAGTTCATGGAGAATACGGAGGGGCCGGTAGCGGGCAGAACGCCCCCCGCATGGTAAACTATATGTGTCCCTCTCAGAGGTACTGTCGTTGCCTGTGAAACGGGTCCTACAGTCCCTGTGAGCGGGAGTGTTAGCTGTGTTTTGGTGTCCACTTTCATACGCTCAATCCCTCCCTTCGTGCCTGTCGGTCCCCCGTAGCGGGACCGGCGATAAACTGTGTGATCTTCTTTTTCACCTGGTTCGCGTCACCTTCCTTTGAGGGATCGGGGCGCCAGCTCATGAAGTCTTTAGTTGGTGTTTGATCGTTGTGCCTGAACTCAGTCAATATCCATGTTGTCGCGTGCCGTGTCTTTTGATCGTAGCTGCCTTTTTTGGATATGCGGATGAATCCCCGATCCTGCAGTTCCCGGAATAACCCTGTCGGCCGGTTTCTTCCGACATTTAGCAGTGCGGCTGCCTCGCGCACGCTCAAGGAGATCTCACCATTGTTCCAGCCGAAATATCGTATGTAGAGTTCGACGAGCAGAGAGCGCGAAGAACAGCAGAGACTTCTGAAAGCAGGGGTGTCGAGGAGCCAATCATGCAGCATCACAAAGTGCTCTCCCTTTCGCCCCTTTGACTTTGTGTAGGTGCGCATGCGCTCACCTACTAAGTTGCCAGGCGGTGTACTGCCTTGTGTGCCTCGGGATAATTTTTCTTGGCGCGTTTCTCATGAGTTCTAATATAGCGCCTTGAACGCTGATGTCCAGCTAAGCACGCGGAATCATTAAGGTTATTTTGTTGGATAAATTAAACTTGCGGTAACTTCAGGGGGTTTCTTCGCTGTTATCCGTGACCAAACCTAAGACCTTTGCGATGAAGTTTTCATCCATCGGGGGAGCCTCTTTTGTCGGGCGCCCCTGTCCCTTTGTGAGATCAAGTTCACGCAACCATCTACCGATCCACGTCCGGGCAAGGTCTGTAGGTGTTGCCCCCCAATCGGGTTCCGGGGTCAGAGGGGTGATAGTGCTGATGAGGTAAGCCTGATTGAAAAGGGATTCCTTCGCCGCTTCGGACGTCGCCTCCATTGCCCGCTCTGCCGTGGCGTCGGGCGGAAGACGGCGAAGAGCCCTTGTTGTAGGTAAGAAACCTAGAAACGCCATGTCCAAGATCGATGTAGCCATTGCAACGTTCAGCAGAGCTTTCAGATAGTCGTCATGGCGTTGTATTTCCTCGACGGTCATTCCTTTTCGGTAAAGGCTCTTTGCAATCTTGAACAGCTTTAGCGCCGGTTCTTGTAGGTCTCGCCTCAGTGCTTTGTTGACCGATCTAACCGACTCTTCAAATCGTTTGCTTACTACTTTCTCTATTCCTTCAAGAGCAGCGGGGACATAATTCTTTTCTAGCTCGCCCAATAATACGCGCGCGCTTTCGTTCCCGTACAACCGTTCCCACCTATCAGGATGCTCTTTCTTGAACTTCTCTTCCGAGGCCTTCGCTTCCCGACACCGTTCATTGAAATCGCCAGGAGGTTCCTTCCTTGCCTTCTCCAGCAATCTTCCGGCCAATTCGTGCCAATCAACAGTGTTCTTTTTAGACAAGGCGCCCCCTATCTCGTGACGGTGTGGTCTGAAAAGCAGCCCATTACCAATTTAATGTTTGTTCCACGGCAGTCAACAACATGCCTCGTGTCCACACATCGTCCGTTCTGTGTACATTGGTGTTGACAGGAGAGTACCTATGTAATACTTTTGTAGTACACAGGGGAGGACGCGATGGCACACAGAAAAAGCAAAATGGGCGACCGGTCGAAGGTTGTTGGCTATATCCGCGTGAGCACTGATCGCCAGGAGATAGGACCAGAAGCACAGCGGGCGGCGCTGGAAAGCTGGTGTGCGACCCGTGGCGCCGTTCTGACGGCTGTCTTTGAGGATAGGGGTGTATCGGGCGGGGCGGAGCTTGACAAGCGCCCTGGCCTGCTTGGGGCGGTTGACGCGGTACGTTGCTATCGGGCGGGCGTGCTCATCGTCGCCAAGCGTGACAGGCTGGCCCGCGATGTGGTTATCGCCGCGATGATCGAGCGGGTTGCACGGAGCCACGGAGCCGAGGTGATCTCCGCCGATGGGGTGGGCAATGGTGACAGCCCCGCCGATCAGTTCATGCGCACGGTGATCGACGGCGCCGCCCAATACGAGCGGGCGTTGATTCGTGCGCGTACCCGTGCGGCCCTGGCAGTGAAGAAGGCGAAGGGAGAGAAGACGGGCGGGAACGTTCCGTTCGGTTACAGGCTCGGCGCCGATGGAGTACACCTCGAACCCCGCCAGGATGAGCAGGAGACCGTCTCCCGCGTTCTTCACCTTCGGAGCGATGGCTTATCCATTCGAGCGATTGCCGAGCGCCTCAACGTAGAGGGCACCCCCTCTCGCGGCGCCTGCTGGCACAAGACTACCGTGGCCCGCCTGCTGGAAAGAGAGGCAGCATGAACGAGAAATTGATAACCGTCCGTCTTCCTGCCGAGCTGCTCGACCGCGCCGACGAACTTGTGCCGGTCCTTCAGGAGATCGAAGACTTCAGCGTAATGAGAATGACCCGCTCGACCGTGATCCGGCTTGCGTTGGTGAGAGGGCTTGCCGTGCTGGAAGAAGACTACGGCGATTGATTCGCGGCCCAGTCCCGCTCAACGGCCCGTATCAGAGGCGGTTTTTCGGGTGCATAAACAGGGGGTTTCAAAGTGTGCGATATGAAGATATGCTTGGATGTTGTCCAAGGTCGAAATTGACTTGAGGGTGATAAGACTTAACTTTACTAGAGGAACAGCGTACTAATGTTGCGTAGATTTGGCACATTGTGATCGAGGTCATTCTGGGTGAATGAGAAAAATAGGGTAACAATGAATTTGGCTTTGACTGGTAGTAGCTTCCCGATTGATCATGCGCCGAGCGCCATCCCTGTCGCCATCATCAGCATGTGGGAGGAACCCAAGCAACCGATGAGGTATCGCAAGAAGTTCACTAGAACTGTTTCCGAACTATGTGAACATTTAGAGAAGGCACCAGTGGTAACCCTTACAATCAAGCACAAGCCAACTAGAGAAGATGTAGAAACGAACGAGGAAGAACTTCGGACTTGGCTTGAAACTGCGCAGTCTGTGTTATTCCAGCTTGATGGTATTAAATTCTCAGTAATGCGGCGTTATTCAAGGGCGTATTTAGAACGACGGCTTTCCGCCCGATT
>JAUVAN010000104.1 GCA_030591725.1 Deltaproteobacteria bacterium | reverse complement strand
TCCGACGGGGATTCCTACACATTGACCGTGGGAACGGGTGTGCTCGATACCTGCGACAACCCCATCGCGACCGCCGTGGACATCACACTCACCATCCTGTCTTCGTGCCTCGGCACAGTCATCGGAACCACTTGCTACTATCTCGCCGATCCTGGCAGCAACACCAACGCGCAGGCGGTCAGCATCTGCAGCGGTCTCGGGATGACCCTGGCTACTCAGACGCAGCTGTGCCTGGCCACGGTTCAAACATATCTCGGATCCGCCGGCTGCGATTGCAACGGCGGTGCGTCCACCTGTGCCTGCGGCACCACGAACAACGCGTATCTTCACGCCTCAACCTCGACCGCACCCATTTACATCCGTACGTCAAACATCCCAAACTGCAACTGGACAGCCGACGCGTGCACAACCTCGGGATCCGAAACCTGCGGCGCCGTCCTGTGCTACCAGTGACACTATCGTTACTTTGACTTTTTGCGACAAGAACGGCCGCCGTTTGTAAAGACCCTGCCTATCTTCGGATCAATATATTCGTGAATCTTCTCTTCTTGCTTTCTGGCGTGGGTCCGTTCGTTGGCGATAACCTGGCGGACGAGCCAGAACACAAAAAGGAAAAGCAAGAGGAAGACGATGATTCCCAGCACGAAGTTGGCTATTGTCAGCCAGTTTCCCTGAGACATTGTCTCCGCGCCGAACATGCCATACCTCCTGGAAAATCACTGGTCGCTCTTGCTACCGGCCTGGAAATAGCAGCAAGTATCGTGCCCGTTCGGAATGTTCCCGGGGTCGGCCAGAGCGTCACGTGTGGGAAATTTCGACAAACATGTTAATGAGCACAAAATGAAAAGAAAACGGAACATGATCAAGGCGATGATCCTGCCGATGGGCTTCATCGTGGCCTTTGTCGCCTACCTGACCAGTGAATTCGTGCTGGGGGGACGCTGGATAGACAACATCGTTCACAGTGACGACTGGACAGGAATACTACGCGTGGCCACATTCATTGTTGTCGCCGCAATGATACTGTTTTTCGCCAGGCTCAGATTCGCCGAATACAAGAGTGTCATCGAGTCCGCGGAAAGCTACGAAGCCGTGCTCGAAAAGTCCCTGGTGGGCGTGGTACTGTACCGGGAAGACTCCGTGCTCTTCATGAACGCCTCGGCAAGAAATCTGCTGGGTTATGAGGGGTTCGATCTTTCAAATGGAACGCTCTCGGTATGGTCTCTGTTCGACCCGGAGGATCACGCCAGAATCAAGTCGCTTACTGTTGATCGAGACCTCGGAAAACCGGTGGACCTGCACTACGAGTGCCGATTGACTACACTTGCAGGCGAATCGATCTGGGCCGAGGTCGTGAGCTTCGTCGTACATTACGGCGGCAGGTCGGCCGTGTTGATCAACGTCAAAGATATCACTGAACAGAAGAGCGCGCAGGAACAGCTCATCCACTCCACCCGTCTCGCGGAGCTCGGAGAGATGGCCGCCAGTATAGCCCATGAGATCAATCAGCCGCTGACCGGAATTCGAAACTACGCTCGCAACGTCACGTACATGTTGGAGAACAGCGTCGGCAAACCTCAGGAGCGGTTGGAGAGCCTTCAAAAAATCTCCGAGCAGGTCGATCGCGCGGCCCGCATCATCACCCAGATGCGCGATCTCACCCGCCGCGCCGACCGCGAGTTCATTCTGCTGGACATCAATGATGCGGTCAGGGAGACCCTCGACTTCCTGGCTCATCAATTCAAATTGTACGAGATACGGGTCAAGACGGATCTGGCGGACGACCTTCCCCGAGTATTGGGAGATCGTGTTCGCCTGGAGCAGGTACTGCTGAACATCATGACCAACGCGCGACAGTCAATGGAAGAAGTAGATGATCGACGGCTCGAAATTTGCACGGCACTCGACATGAGGGCGAACGGAGTACTTATTGAAATCTCAGACACTGGCAAGGGGTTCACTCACGCTGACAAGGACAGGATATTCACACCGTTCTACAGCACCAAGAAACCCGGGGAAGGGACAGGCCTTGGATTGTCCATATCATTGAGTATCATCGAGCAGCACAGTGGTACCATTGAAGCGTGGGGAGGAACGGGAAACGGCGCGCGGTTTACGATACGACTTCCCGCTGCGGAAGACAGACAGATCACGGGAGATTTCCATGGTACGGAATAAGGACATTGACCGGAGCACCGGCCCCCTTGTGGTTGTCATAGATGATGACGAGACGGCACGGGTATCCATCGGCCAGATGGTGCGCCTGCGCGGGTACCGCACGCAACTGTTCGAGTCAGCAAGGGAGGCGCTGGCGTGGCCGGGCCTGCCCAACTCGGACTGTATCATCTGCGATGTGAAGATGCCCGGCATGGGTGGAGAGGAGTTCCTCGCCAGGGCCGGAAGCCTGGGGTTCTCCTGTCCCGTAATAATGATCACCGGGCACGGTCGTGTCTCCATGGCGGTGCGTTGCCTCAAGGCAGGCGCCTACGATTTCGTCGAAAAGCCTTTCGAGGATGATGTGCTAATGGCGTCCATCAGGCGCGCCGCCGAAAAAACCCAATTGAGGCGTGAAAGCAACGCGCTCAAACATCGATTGTCGATTCTCGACTCCGATCAGGACTCCCACTTCGGCATAGTGGGCAGGAGCCGCAATATCCAGGATGTTTTCGAGCAGATCGAGATCGTATCCAAAACCGTCGCACCAGTGCTCATCATCGGTGAAACAGGGACCGGAAAGGAGCTGGTGGCGCGGGCCATCCATATCAACAGCAATCGCTCGCAGGGGCCGTTCGTTGCCCTGAACGCCGCTGCCATTCCCGAGACCATGATCGAGAGCGAGCTCTTCGGTCACGCGCAAGGCGCATTCACCGGAGCAAGCTCTCCGAGGGACGGCAAGCTCGTCACCGCAAACGGGGGCACCCTGCTTCTCGACGAGATAGAGAGCCTCTCGCTCTCCGCGCAAGCCAAGCTGCTCCGCGTACTCGAGGACGGAGAAGTCTTCGCTCTGGGCAAAGACGTATCCTGCGTGGTCGACATCCGCCTCCTGGTGACCACCAAGGTCGATCTCAAGAACCTGGTGCGTAGCGGTGACATGCGTGAGGACTTCTATCATCGCATTATGGTTTACTCGATACGCATTCCACCCCTTCGCGAGCGACTCGAGGACCTCACGTTGCTCGTCTCCCATTTCCTCCGGCAGCTTGCATCTCGAGACGGAGTGGCCATTCCCTCAATTCCAGAAGACACCCTTGGCGCGATGTTACGTCACGGCTGGCCCGGAAATGTGCGGGAGCTCAGGCATACCGTCGAACGCATGCTCATTACGGCTCGAGACGGCACAGTCGGACCTTACCTCAGCGACGATGGTTTTGGACCGAGTCGCCTGCTCTCTCTCCCCACCACCGAGGGTCCGCTGCGGGACGCTCTCGAACAAACGGAGCGCAATGCGATCGAGGACGCGCTCGCCAGATGCAAGGGCGAAGTGGTCGCCACCGCGTCGGCTCTGGGGATATCCCGTCGAGCGCTCTACGAACGCATGAAACGGTACTCCCTTAACAAGGAAGACTATCGTTCCTGAAAAACGGTGTGCACGGATCACCCGTGAGCAATCGAGACACACGAGCAACCCTCTTATCTGGAAATTCTACGCGCGGCCAATTGCGTAGTTCACTGAGTTAACGAAAGCCGGAGGATGCCTCAAGAGGATACGCGGGAGGTTGGCATGTTGATTGCTTGGTAAGACTACATTGTGTCGCGCACAAGGAGAGCCTCATGTTGAAGGTCCTACTCGTCGACGATGATCCCGCCATGATCGAGGTGAGTCGCATAATTCTGGAAAAAGAAGGCTACGAAGTGATTTCCGCGAACGACAAGGACACCGGGCTTCGCATGGTGGAGGAAGAGCACCCCGATATCATGGTCCTTGATGTAATGATGAAGGAGCTGGACGACGGAATCGTAATGGTTCGCGACCTGCGTGCCAGGGGCGACCAGACGCCCATCATCATGCTGACCGGTCTCGGCAAGGCCACGGGTATGAAATTCGATGAAGCAAGCAATCAGCTTCAGGTCGACGAGTATTTCGAGAAACCTGTCGAACCACACAAGTTAATCAGCGCCGTAAAAAAATTGACCGCCAAACGGGAGGGGTAACCGAACCGGTATCCGGACAAGACAACCATGTTTAGCAAAACACAAAAATACTTTTCGATAGCGCTGTTGGCCATCAGTATCGTCATCGGAATTGTAGGGTACACCTTCACTGACAAGTCCGGACCTCCCGGGAAGGTCTGGTTTGGATCAGCAGGCGGCGACGTGGTTTTTGATCATCTGTATCACGTCGATCTGGCGCAGTGCAGTGAATGCCACCATAACTCCGATGGCGAGATGAGCTGCCGATCATGCCACTACTACGGTTCGGCCATCGAAGTAAAAACCGAAGACCCCCACCCCAGAGGTATCGGAGCCAACTGTTTGAAGTGCCACCAGGCGCTCGGTGAATCGATATCAAAATGCGACACCTGTCATATTCGCATGGGCTTTGCATTCGAAGAAGCCGGCCGGACGAACAAGCCTCTTCCGAAAATGATCAAGATGGAGACAGACAACGGCAGGGTCGATTTCAATCACGAGCTTCACAAGAAGGAGGCCGGGTGCGCTGACTGCCATCATGAATTCAAGGGTGGCAAGGAAATGATGGGGATGGAGCGCGAGAAGAACTGCCGGGCCTGCCACTACAAATTGAAAGACAAAATCGCGCCGTTCAAGGGTGATGAGAACCATGAGCGGTACATTGGCGGCAGTTGTATGAATTGCCACGACTCCGAAGACTGCGGCTATTGCCACAAAGATGAATAACAAGGAAAAAAGCCAATGGGACTGAGATCGTTGTTCGGAGCTCTTCCACCCAGGATACCGTATTGGGCCGAAGCTGTTCCTGTTGAGTCGCTGCCGTTGCCGCCAAAGGCCACTCTCCTGTGGAGGGAAGCATCACCCGGCGACGTCGGAGTCGCTGTGGGAGACTCCGTTCAGACTGGACAGAATCTGGCGCGCGAGGGAGCCGGGTTGTTCATGTCCACGGTTACCGGAACCGTAGAAGAGATCAATTCACTCCGGGGAGCCGATGCGGTTGAATACGCAGTTGTCGGAATCAAGACGCTCGAAGTCGATTCATATGATTCTTCCATAAAGAGCATCGAGGATCTCGCCAGTGCTTCTCCAGAGCAGATCCTGGCGATGATCGTTCGTGCGGGGTTTCCCGGCTTCGACGCCGTGGTCAAGGGTGCCACAGTTGAAACCCTGATCGTCAGCGCCCTGGATCAAGAACCGCTGACTGCGGTCAACCCACAGATCCTGGCCGAGCACGCGGGCGACGTGTCGGTCGGCATTGCGATGTTGACTCGCGTGACCGGCGCAAAAAAAGTGGTCGTGGCGATCCCACACAATTCGGCTCACACCGCCCATGGCATATCGGCCGACCAGGCCGAGATCGTAAAAGTGCGAGCGATATATCCAAACGGTCTTCCGGAGATCCTGGCAAAGAAACAGGGCGGCGGACTTCTGCTGAAAACAGATAGAAACGGCACGGTCGGAAACACGCTGGTAGTCAGCATCGAGCACCTGGTCGGCATGGTCTCTTGCTTGCGAGAGGGCCGGCCTTTTGTAAACAAGGTCGTCACCTGCTGCGACAAGCCGGGAGGCGAACTGAAAAACATCCTGGTTCGGATCGGAACACCCGTCTCGATGGCTCTCGAGAATCTCGACGTGAAGCTTCCGCCGGGAGGCAAGCTGGTCATCAACGGCCCCATGCACGGTTATGCCTGCTTTTCGGATGAGCAGCCGATGACAGCCACTTCTGATTCCATTCTGGTTCAGAATCCGGCGGAAGTTCATCGGTTCGAGAACACGGCCTGTATTAACTGTGGCAAATGCAGCGCGGTTTGCCCCGAGAAACTCGAGGTGAACCTGCTTGGGCGCTTTTCCGAATACGACATTTTTGACAAGTGCGCCGAACTGGGAGTGGAAAACTGCATCGAGTGCGGTTTGTGCGTGTATGTATGCCCGGCCCAAAGACCGCTGCTGCATCTTCTCGCGCACGCCAAGCTCGTAGTTAAAGAGGAGACCGCCGGAAAATGAAAGCAGCAGACCTCACTGTCTCAACCGGATCACACTGGCACAGCGGTGCGAAAATAACGGATTTCTCATACAACACTTTACTGGCCCTGGTCCCCGCTATCGCCATGGGGATGTACCGGTACGGCGTAAGTGCTGCGGGAGTGATCGGAACAGCCATGGCTTCGGCGATGATCGCCGAGGCGGCGATGCAGAAACTGCTCGGCAAGCCGGTGAGGATCGCCGATGGCAGCGCTGCGGTCAGCGGTCTGTTGCTGGCCTTGCTCCTTCCCGCCAACACGCCGGCGTACATGGTCATTGTGGCCAGCGTTATCGGTATCACCATCGGAAAGCTGTGTTTCGGCGGGCTGGGCGCCAATCCATTGAGTCCTGCCCTGGTGGGTTGGGCCGTCCTGCGGATCACCAAACCGTGGGCCGGGTATCTCGATTTCGACCTGGCATTGATCAACTACGATCTGGGCTTTTCCATGCAGTACCCTCTGGCGGTCCTGAAGGCCAGTGGCGCATTGGGCATTCAGGATTTCAACACATGGAATCTGTTCCTCGGCAACCAGACAGGCGGCATCGGCGCATCGGCCATTGTGTGCGTGCTCGGAGGTGGTCTCTATATGGTTGCCCGCGGCCTGGTCCGCTGGGAGATCCCCCTGTGCTTTCTGTTGGGTGTAGTCATTGCTTCCAGTCTTTTCCGACTTGTTGACAGCGCTGCAAATGCCGACCCGTTGTTTCACATTGTGACGGGCAACGTCATGATCGGGGCGCTCTTTCTCAGCACCGACAACTCCAGCGCTCCGATCAACCGATGGGGAATGGTGGCCTTCGGCCTCTGCTGCGGGATGATGACGGTGGTTCTGAGAGCCTGGAGCGTCTACCCCGACGGGGTAGTGTTCGCATGTCTCCTGATGAGCCTTTTTGTTCCGCTGCTGGATAAGTTGAGGGCAAGCACCATCGTTGTGCGACCCACCAATGTACAGATCACCGGGGAAACTGTGGAAGGAGGGACATCGTCATGAAAGAGATTATCCAGATGATCGGCGTCCTGTCTCTGATCTCCGGGGTGTGCGCCCTGGCTCTATCGGGTTTTCGCGCCGCGACCGCCGAGAGGATCGAAGACCAGATTCTTCAAAACGTGCAGGGACCCAAGGTCAAGCTGGTACTGGACAAGGCCGACAATGACATCATCAACGACAGAAAGACAATTTCGGTCAACGGGGAAGATGTCCTTCTGTTCATCGGGAAAAAGGGTGCCGAACCGTGGGCGATCGCCTATGAGTCCACGGGCGGTGGCTTCGGCGGCGACATCAAGGTCATGGTGGGTTACGACATCGGCAATGACACGTTGACGGGAATCCAGATCATCTCACACAAAGAGACGCCGGGGATCGGCTCAAAGATCGCCGATGATCAGTTCACAAAATTTTTCAAGGGCCTGACGACAAGCACCAAGTTCACAACGAAGCCGCAGGGAGGCGACGTGGACGCCATTTCCGGCGCCACGTATTCGGCCAGAGGCGTTTGCGAGGCGATCAGAAACAGCGTCGAAATATATCCACAAGTAAAGAAACAGATGCAATCACAATGAGCATTTTCAAAGAGTTTACCAAGGGTTTGTGGCAGGAGTTACCTCCATTCCGTCTGGTGTTGGGACTCTGTCCGGTATTGGCCGTTACCAAGTCCGCCACAAACGGGCTGGGAATGGGACTTGCGGTGATTTTCGTCCTGACGTGGTCCAACATCCTTGTCTCGGCGCTGCGCAAGGTCATTCCGCGCAAGGTCCGCATTGCCAGCTATATCGTCATAATCGCCACGTTCGTTGTTATCGTGGAGATGGCGACGCAGGCGTTCTTCTATCCGGTCTACGAGGCGCTCGGCATATTCATCCCGTTGATCGTGGTCAACTGCGTCATTCTGGGACGCGCCGAGGCGTTCGCCTCGAAAAACGGAGTCGTTGCGTCGGCCCTTGACGGGCTCGGAATCGGCGCAGGATTCACCATGTCCCTGGTAGTTCTCGGCGGGCTCAGGGAGTTGATAGGCGCAGGGACACTGTTCGATGTGGAGATAATGTCTGCGGCCTACCGCTCGCATTCGTTTTCTTTCATGCTCGAGGCGCCCGGCGCGTTTATCTGCCTCGGCGTGCTTCTCGCAATAATGAACGCGGTTTCTGCTCCGAGCAGCTCCTGAGTTGGAAAGAAACGGAAGAAGGATCTAATGGAATACGTCATCATCGTCATCGGCGCCGTTCTCATAAAGAACATACTGCTGGCGGAGTATCTCGGGTGCTGCCCTTTCATGGGAACGTCGAAGAAAATGAATACCGCCGTCGGCATGGGACTGGCGGTGATCTTCGTCCTGACGGCGGCAACGGCAGTGACCTATCCGATTCACCACCATATCTTCACGCGATTTGGATTGGAGTACCTGCAAACAATCACGTTCATCCTGGTGATCGCAGCGCTGGTGCAGTTTGTGGAGATGTTCCTCAAGAAGGCAATCCCGGCGCTGTATCAATCGCTGGGCATCTTCTTGCCGCTCATTACAACAAATTGCGCCGTTCTCGGAGTCGCCATTCTCTGTATCCGGCGCGATTATTCATTTGTTGAATCCATCGTGTTTGCGTTTTCATCCGCAGCCGGGTTCACGCTCGCGCTGGTTCTGCTGGCCGGTATCCGTGAAAGATTGATCATCGCCGACGTCCCCAAACCGCTCCAGGGCACGGCGATCGGGCTGATCACCGGCGGCCTGATGGCTCTGGCCTTCTTTGGTTTCAGCGGTGTAGACGGTTCACTAAACGCTCTGGTGCAGCAATAAGGATCGATGCCATGTTGATCACAACTACTGTTTTCCTGCTTCTCCTCGGCATGATTGCGGGCATTGCGCTGGCGATCGCCTCCCGTGTTTTCTATGTATGGGAGGATCCGACAGTGCTGGAGATCACGGACGCGCTTCCCGGAGCGAACTGCGGAGGTTGCGGTTACGCCGGATGCTCCGCCGCCGCCTCGGCGATCGCCAAGGGACTGGCCCCGTGCGACATGTGCGTCGCCGGGGGATTCGATGTCACCCAGGCCATCGGCGAGATCATGGGACAGTCGGTCGGGGAAAAGGAGCCGGAGCTCGCCATGACCACCTGCAACTTCGGCATGAACGAGGCGGATTCGATCTATTCGTATAACGGGGCAAGCGATTGCAACGCCGCAGTGATGCTGTACGGGGGGAGCAAGTTGTGTCCTATAGGCTGCATCGGCCTCGGCAGTTGCGTCAAGGTCTGCCAATTCGGAGCGGTGGCCATCGGAGATGATATGTTGCCGGTGTTCGACCCCGAGCGCTGCGTTGCATGCGGGGCCTGCGTGGAGGCCTGCCCCAAAGACATCATCTCGCTCACGTCGGCCACCATGCGCATCACGAGTGAGTACACCTCTGAAGAATGCACAGCGCCGTGCCAGCGTTCATGTCCGACTGGCATCGATATCCCCGGGTACATTCGCGAGGTTCAAAACGGCAACTTTGAGGAGGGCATTCGGATCATCAAGGAAAAATGCCCCCTGCCCCTGATCTGCGGAAGAATCTGCCCGGCGCCGTGTGAGCTCTCATGCCGCAGGAATCTGGTCGATGACGCAGTCGGCATCAACTCCCTGAAGCGGTTCCTTGCGGATTATGAAATGACCACCGGCAAGCACGTCAACCCTTACAAATGTATCGATAGCGGTCACAAGACAGCAGTGATCGGAGGGGGAGCCGAAGGATTGACGGCGGCGTATTATCTCGCCCGCCTGGGGCACCAACCCACGATTTTCGAGGCAAAGCCGAAGCTGGGCGGAATTCTTCGCTACGTGATCTCCGAAGACCGCATCCCCCAGGACGTTCTGGACCACGAGATTGAGGGTATTCTAGATATGGGCGTCGAGGCCCGGACAAGCAAGACCATGGGGCTGGATTTTACACTCGGCTCACTCTTCGATGACGGACATGACACGATCATCATGACCACCGGAGGATTTGACAGCCGCAAGATCCTTCGTCCGGGAGGCGGGATCGCGGCACATGTTCCCAACATATTTCTGATGTTGGACTTTCTCGCATTGGAATCTGAGGGAAAACCGGTCGCGGTAGGCGAACACGTCGTTATCGTTGACAGCGGAAAAAGAGCGTTGGATGTGGCGCGAAGCTGCCGCAGCCTCGGAGCAAAAAAGGTATCGATCGTTTCCAATCACGGCATTGATGAGTTGCCCGAAGAGCTGGCCGAACGAGATACCCTGTCCGCAGAGGGGATCGACGTCAGATCTTCCACAATTATTGCGGCGCTTGGAGGAGTTTCCGACAATCTGACACGCGCTGTATTTGAGGAGTGCCGCCCTCACGACAACGAGCCTGTCCAGAGTGAAACGATCGAAGTTGACACCATCATCGTGGCCTCCGGTCGTCTTCCCGAGTTGGTTTTCACGAGCGTGGCAAACGAGGACCAGTCGGACTCGGATCAGAAAGCGTGTTCGTGGCAAACAGTGGACATATTCAGGACCCTGCCTCGCGGTGGCGATAACGGCGTTTTCAGCGCCCCGGAAAAAGGTCGCGTCAGCGACTCGTCGGCTGTTGTGAAATCGATAATGTCAGGACGACGCATTGTCAGAGGAATCCAGATGTGTTTCTCCGGCGAACCGATAACCCCGGTGGCCCATCTGGCCGAGGAAACATCCGACATCCTGAACGTGACCAGGGTGGAACACGTAGATGTATCGCTGAGGCAAAGAGCCCCGATCCGGGTAGCCGAGGCGGGTTCCGAGAACAACTGGGGCGACGCACAGGCGATTCCGGGTCTGGATGAACCTGCTTCCCGACTGGAAGCTGAGCGGTGCCTGGCATGCGGCCTCATTTGTTACAAGAAGGCGATGTAATGGAACCGGAGAAAAAAGCCATGTCTGAGAACACCATTACTATCAACGGTCGCACGTTGGAGTTTTCTCCCGGCGAGACCATCCTCGATGTGGCCCGGTCGGACGGCATTTTCATTCCGACGTTGTGTCACCTCAAGGGAGCAAATCCGACGGGAGCGTGCCGCATATGTGTAGTCGAGATCGAGGGTGGACGTGCGCTTTCGCCTGCTTGCGCGATGCCGGCATCAAAGGGAATGGTTGT
>JAUVAN010000442.1 GCA_030591725.1 Deltaproteobacteria bacterium | reverse complement strand
GGAGGAAATCCACATCATGAACAGTGATGGATCTGACCCGCTGAGATTGACTACCACAAGCGGCTGGCAGTCTGATCACGATCCGAGCTGGAGTTTTGACAGCGATCAGATTCTTTTTACGCGGTTCGAAGGCAGCAGAATCTGGTTCGACACCGCCAATTTCGCACAGGACTGGGAGGAACTCACTCCCTGGAATGTTCACCGTGTCGATCTGAGTGGAAACGTGGAGAGGCTGACCAATAGCACTGATACGGGTTGGGGGGTCACTCTTCTCTCCGCCGATGCGAGCCGGATACTATTCGGCGCGATAGATTGGATCACCAACAGCGACAATCATGTGATCGGCGGATACCATCGATTGATCCTGATGAATCCTGATGGTTCAAACCAGCGTCGGCTTTTTCCGGATGACGAACACACCGGCACCCTGGAATACTTTGACTGGTGAAGACATACCGAGAGGTAGTGTCAATATGAAGGTCTATTACTAGCTACAGGTCCCGCCGCTACAGATCTGTCCCCCGGTGCAGGGAGGGCCGCCCCCACATCCCAGCGAACATACACATACTGCAGTGGAGAAATTTTGGCCGTCGCAATAGTACCCCCCGCCGTCGCCACATCCTGCGGACGCATCGTTGTACGCGTCGAGGCACTCGCCGCCGTGATCTTCGCAGACCGTGGCGCAAGAGTGAGACTGGCTGTTGTATCCGATATGGCATTCCGTGGGGTTGGAATCGCAGTCGATATAGCCGTCGATGTCGGACTCTGTATATTGGGTCGCGCAAGTGACACTTCCCGTGTCGGTATCCGTATCGGAGTCTGTATCGGAGTCCGTATCGGAGTCCGTATCGGAGTCCGTATCGGAGTCAGTGTCGGAGTCAGTGTCGGAATCTGTGTCACCATCACCGTCACCGTCACCATCACCATCGCCGTCCGAATCCGCGTCGCCGGTCCCGCCGTCCTCGAGGTCGTAAGGCGAAGGCGAATCACTTCCGCAAGAGACCAGCAAATACCCACAGGCGACCAGTAATATCAACGAATATTGAATTTTCATAACGTCCTCCTTGGTACTAAAATATCGCAATTCTCGGCCCCGCGCTCTATATTTTTTTCTCATCCGGTTTCAGGGGGGGGACCAAGGGCTCGGTGTTCCGCTGTGCTGTCGGCGCCGGTCCCGTGAAGGTAGTCTGGCTCGGCTCCGGTGAGGGCTCTCGAACCGGCTCCGGTGTGGGCTCGGATGGAACGGGGGTTCCGTTGCCGGCATCCACCTCATCCGCCACGATCGGCAATCCTTCCTGGGGAGTCGAACTCGCCGTCAGCCCGGTGCTCTCTATCTGCCAGGGATACTTGATTCGCGCATGGTACATACCGACCAGCGTGTCCACGATGTTGTTGGAGACGACGCGGAGATCCGCCAGGGTCAACGAGGTTTCGTCCAGTTGCCCCTGGGCGAGCTTCGAGAACACTATCCTCTGCACGAGATTCTCGAAAGCCGACTTCTCCGGGTGATCCACCGTTCGGGCAGCCGCCTCGATTGCATCGACAACCATGAGGATGCCTGTCTCCCGCGTGGTCGGTCGGTGCCCCTGGTAGCTGAAGTCCTTCTCTGTAAAATTCTGCTGGTTTCCGTCCGCCAGGTTCTTGTGCCAGAAAAACTCCAGAAGCCCCGTGCCATGATGGCTGTAGGCAAACTCAATGACGTCCTCGGGCACCACTTCATCCCGCAACATGTTGGTGCCCTCCACCACGTGCTGGAAGATCGCCCGGGCCGAGTCGTGGGGGCTGAGCTTGTCGTGGGGGTTCTCGCCGCCACCCTGGTTCTCGATGAAATATTCCGGTCGGAGACTCTTTCCGACGTCGTGGTAATAGGCGCCGACCCTGACCAGGAGAGCGTTCCCGCCGATGGCATGGGTTGCCGCCTCTGCCAGATTGGCCATGGCCCGGCTGTGTTCCCATGTGCTAGGAGCGTTTTCCCTCAACCTGGTCAGCAACGGGTGATCCAGGTCTTGCAAGTCCAGGAGCCTTCCCCGAGAGACCTCGTCCACCATCAGGCCGATTATGGGAGCGAATAGCATGGCCACCAGTCCCGAGCCCAATCCGGAGAACAGGGCGGCCAACCAGATGGAGTACCTGGGATCCACGTGCTCCGTCATGTCGTCGTAAATGTCGAGCGTTCCCGAAAACACCAGGGTGATGACCAGCGTGGATATCACCGCGACCCATGCGGCCATGGCACCCGCCTTTACGAGCACGCGCGTTCTTCGACGCGAGCCGAGCACCACGACCGAGGCCACGCCCGTCATCAGGTAGATGAGGAAGAGGCCCACATCGTAGTTCACCAGCGATGAGGCGACTATGGCCGCCGCGAAGGCCACGCAGAACGACAGTCGCCTGCCGAGATAATAGGTCGCCAACAGCGGCACCATGGCCACCGGAAGGATCTGGGCCGGTAGGCCCGTGAACAGGAGAATCGCTTTTGAGCCCATCGCCATGACGGTGAGGATCACGAAGACGGCAACCTGGCACCTGAACCACCGGGCACGGCCCATCACCTCCCGGCGCATGTAGGCGCTAAGGAGCAGCCCGACGACCAAAAACAGCGCAAAGGACCCGAGCAGGCGCGTGGGCCTGATGGGACGTCGTGCCGCCTCGAAAGCATGCAGGACCTTGGAGCACTCGGTCCCCGCTGAAATCTTGGCCCCCCGTGGAAAGACGTTCGGACAGGTGGATGATGCGGTGGCGAGATAGTGAACCTCGTTGCGCAACATTGTAATGCGAAAGTAATTACCGGGCAGCCTCACCGTGACGGGAGCCTCGACGCCATCCTTCACCTCCGAGGATGGAACCCACAGCTCC
>JAUVAN010000010.1 GCA_030591725.1 Deltaproteobacteria bacterium | reverse complement strand
TTTCCCAGCGAAGGGCTCCCCCCGGAGCGACCGCCCGGAGTTTCCCGTCGTCAGAGCCGAAGTAGACCGTCCCGTCGTCGCCGATGGCCGGCGTGCTGTCGTTGTCCTTGCCGGTCTTCATGCTCCAGAGCACCTTTGCACTCTGGCTGATCGCAAAGAAGTAGTTGCCCTGAGTTCCGAAATAGATCGATCCGTCGCGACCGATGGCCGGAGAAGAAAAGATCTTCACGCGACCCAGACCCGCCTCGAACACCCACCTCAACCCGCCCGCGAGAGGTCTAAGAGCGAACAGGTTGTTGTGACAACCGAAGACAATCGAGCCGTCCGACATCAACGCCGGGGAGGTGTCCACGTCGTATCTGCCCGCCTCCGGCTTGTCGCCCTTCTTTGCGGGCACCGTCGTCTCGAAAACCCACGACTCCTTCCCCGAAGGCTCGATGGCGACGAGCCTGTCCGCGTCGCTGCCGACGTAGATCGTGCCGTCTCGAGAGATGGACGGGGATGTCCATATCTTGCCACCCGCATCGTGGGACCAGATTTCCCGACCGTCCTTTGTTGTGACAGCGTAGAGCTTGCTGTCGTGTGACGCCACGTAGATCGTCTTGCCGTCCGGTGTGATTGCTGCGTCGGCGAAGATCCTGCCCCGCGTTCGAAAAACCCACTTGAGTTTTGATGATCGCGGGCCGACGACATCCGCACGCCCGGTGCGCTGCCCGGTACCCCGGAAGGTTGTCCATCCGTCGCTGCCGGCTGTCGAGGAAACCTTGAGATCCTTCTCCTTCGTCCTTCCCGCGTCAGGCGTCGCCGTAATCTCGACGACAGCGGTCGATTTGGGGGTACTGGAGGTTCCCGAGGATGAGCACGACAGCAAATGCGTGAATAAAAAGAGCGCGATCAGAAGCCGTCGCATACTATTGGAGTCCGTCTATTCGATCTACCACGTCGGCAAATCCGGGGTCCTTGTTCAGTATCTTGTTGAACAGTTCGAGAGCAGCGCTCTTGTTGCCGTGCGTCTCATGGGTTTTTCCGAGCTCGTACATCAATGCCATGCGCTGACCTTCATCGAGCCCGGGTTTTTTGAGACTTTCAGTATAGGTACCGATGGCGTCGTCGAGCCGTCCGAGGCCGACCAGGCAAATGCCGGTCATCATCTCGGCCGAGGCGGTGCGCGCCGGATCCCCCGAAGCGATCTCGAACTCCGAGATAGCGTCCTCGAACAATCCCATTTCCTTGTAAGCCACTCCAAGATCGTAGTGTGTCGCGTAGTCCGACTGAGATATCTGTTTTTCCACGCCCGCCTTGAACTGCGAGAAGACCGCGTCTATCTCGTTGAAGACGTCGTCGTTGACTACCTCATCTTCCAATCCTAGATCTTCCGCGAGAGCATCCAGATCCAGAGACGTCTCGCTCGCCGGCTCGCTTTCATCTTCCCTGTCTCCCCCTCTCATTTCTGCGGCCAGCTTGAGAACCCTCTTGTCGTTCGGGTGCTCCGCCAGAAGGACCTCCAGGATACCCTCCGCTTCCTCCTCGAGCCCCTGGCTGACAAAGAAATCCAACTCCTCCAGGCTCTCGCTGATATCCGAGAGATCCTCGGCGGTCGCCTCGACAACCTCGATGACCTTTTCGTGGGCCTCTTCTTCAACGGGCCTGTCCACCTTCTTCGGTTTCATGGGAGGCCTGGAGGGAAGAGTCGGCTTCGGGGGACCTGATGTCCTCCTCGGCGGAGCCGGCATCCTCTTCGGTGGAGCCAATGCCCTCGGCGGTGGAGGTGCCGGGTCGTCCTGCGGCATCTCCAGCTCCTCCACAACGATATCATCACTCACGGGAACCATATCCGCGTCCAGGTCGGGCTCGGCGATGATATCCGTGTCCTCGAGGTTCAGTATGTCGGTATCATCTTCCTCCTCCTGCCAATCCTCACCATCCAGATCCAGCTCGGAGAATTCGTTCGAGCCGGCAACGTAAGGAATGGCGTCGATTGACAGGGGGGCGGCCTTCGGTTGTTCCGTCGGTTCCGGTGGAGAGGGTTCCGGTGAAGACGGTTTCTCGTCGAAAGTTAACCCTTCCACCTCCAACGAGACCTGATCGTCGGGTTCGGCTTCAGGGAGTCCTTCCGGCATCACACCACCGATGTCGGTAATCATCTCCCGGGCTCTGAGATTGTTGGGGTCGATCTTGAGGACCTGATGCAGGAAAAAGACCGTGCCCTCGGGTTGCTCCTCGATGAATCCCTCCGCGAGGATAAATAGCTGTTCCAGTGCTTCTTGCTGGTTACCGGCTTCCAGGTGGATCTCCTTGAGCCGCTCGCGCGCATTGAGGTTGTAGTAATCGATTTCGAAAACGCTGTTGATGTGATCCCTGGCGCGATCCACCAGGCCGTACTAGAGCAGAACTTCCGCTTCGCTCAGGAGCTTCTCGGCCTTTTCCGCTGCGTTCTCCCCCGAGAGCATTTCCGGCTCGTTGACGGCCTTGGCTGCGCCGGCGATGGTTCCGGTCATTGCCTCTGCGGGCGACGGTAAATCGTCGATTGCTTCGGCCTCTTTTTTCGGGGTGGGCGCGGCCTTTGTAACGTCCCTGGACGCCATCTGGTTGTTCGGGTCGAGTTCCAGCACCTTCCGGAGAATCTCGTCGCGCTCCTCGCGCCGGTTCTGCTCTTCGAGAAGATTGGCTATCTCCGTATAGACCGATATCGCCTTGTCGGGCTGTTTCAGGCCCCGGAAGGCTTGCGCCAGAAGACCAAGCGTATGGATGTTTCGCGGATCCCTGGAGAAGCACAACTGGAGCTTCGTCAGCGCTCTTTTGGGTTTCCCGGTTTCCAGGTAGAGGGCCGCGACCTCCCGGGCGATGTCGATCAGGGAAGAATCGTGATAGAGCAATCGCTCCGCAACCTTGATAAAATCATCGGTCCGGCCTTGCTCCGAGAGTTGATTGCACGCGGCGGAGAAGTGCTTCACCGCTTCTTCGGTCTTGCCATCCTTGGAGTGCTGTTCGGCTATCCGGAGCCGCGTGGAGATGTTTTGCGGATCGATTTCACCCATTCGCACGAGCACGCGGAGCATACGGTCGGGGTGTTCGGTTCGTTGGAACATGTCCGCCAGCTGCTCCAGCTGGATCAGCGCGTCCGACGAAAGGCCCAGGCTGAGATATGCATCCGCCAGCATCTCGTATACGTCGAGGAGTGTGGGATCAAGCTTGAGAACCTGCTTGTAGACGGCGACCGCCTTGAGATGAAAATCACTGTTCCTGTAGTATTCTGCGACCTTGAGGTACGTCTCGGTCGCTTCCTTTCGGGCGCCCATCCTCGTGTAGAGGTCGCCCATCTTCAACCAGGTGCGAATATCGTTGGCGTCAGACTTGAGGATCTTGCGATATTCGAGGATGGCCTTCTCGAACTGCCCCTTTGCAGTGTATTTCTGAGCTTGCGCTGTGATTTTGTTCTTGTTGACGGACACTTTTTGATCCCGATCTAAGGCACCAATACAGCTTTGTTCCCGGTTCCGGAAACCGGATATCGCTCGAGGGGCAACATTCGAGCTACAGAACGGTAACAATACAGCCGTCTTAAGCTACGTCAAGACGCGACGTATATTAATGATAAGATCAGGTGTGCGGGATAATCAGGAAAGCTCGACATTCAGTTTGGGCGCAAGGACGCGGAGCGAGTAGCGAGTCTTGCCCAGGTTTCCCCCCGGAGCGATCACCATCGCCACGAAATACTCTTTATTAATCACCCGTAAAACGGTGGACATCTTCTCCGTGCGGACGGTCACCTCTTCCATTTCGCCGGATTCGAGCATCTCCGAAGCCTTCTTGACTTCCTTGAGAAGCACCGAGAATTCCATGCCGATGGTTTCGATATCCTGTTCCTCGTCATCGGCGAACATGGACACCGGTATGCCGTCGAAGCCCATGACGACGGCTGCCTGCCCTCCGCTGATGCCCGTTACCATGTCTTTTAACGTGTCATCGAACATGAGTCTCCTCCAAATCCTGGAACCAAACTCTATGGCGTGGTTGTCCCTCTCGTCAAGGGTGCACTACACTTCGCTGCGCAATTTGACCACGAACGTCGCCAGTTTTTCTTTTTTCTCGAAGATTTTTTTATAATTCCAGACGTTCTTTTTCGACTGGAACGGGCCCACCCTGACTCGATACCACTGACCTCCGCGATCCGGCATATTGACACTCACCAGGAAGGATTTGTGCCCTGCTCGTTTGAGGCGCGATACCATGATGCTCGCCTCTCGCTGATCCTGGAATGACGCCACCTGCAGGGAATAGGTGCCTGGATCCAGGTCGCTCACCTTCTCCGGGATCGGGCTCTCCTCGCGACGGGGTCGCTCGAGCGCCATCGATTCCTCCATGATTACCGGGGAAATCGATCCGAGGGATGCGGGCGTAGGTATGGCCGTTGCGTTGGTATCGAGAGTTTCGTGGAAGGTCCGTAACTTGATCTCACCCATGTCCGGTGGAGAAGGCTCCCCCGACTGAATATCCAGCGCGGCCAGGGGATCGTGGCTGTCGCACTTTTCCACGGGCGCGTTTCGCCCGCCAACGAGCACACCCAACGCGAACACCAACCCCACCAGTGCCACTGAGCCGAAAAGAAGAAGGGATACGTATCTGGTCCGTATCTCTATGTGGTCCTTTTTCTGAAATCGACTCAAATCATGCATTTTCTTCTCTCCTGCCCCCGATGTCCTACATGTAGGTTTATGTAAACACGGTCCGGGTAGCGTGATCAAGTTTTCGATGAAAGTTTCCGCATTCCCTAAAGAGAATTTGTGGCCTGATTTTCTTTTTGGAGTAACTCATCGCAAGGAACGTGAAACAATTCTGATTCGGAAGGGACTACACATGACATTGAAAAACTAAACTCTGGTGCT
The DNA here is from genome assembly GCA_030591725.1 of Deltaproteobacteria bacterium. GTDB lineage: Bacteria > Myxococcota_A > Polyangia > JAAYKL01 > JAAYKL01 > JAUVAN01. The sequence continues at coordinate 20,739 of JAUVAN010000010.1, read as the reverse complement.
CCTGCTGGCCCTGTCCTTTTTCAGCCTCGGAGCGGATATGAGGGGTTGCGAGGGGATGGAGGGGGATTCGCCTTTCGAACTCGAAGAGGGCAATCCGTTTGACGGCATTGTCAACGGCGAGGAAACGAACTACGAATCCTTCACCGGGGTGATCGGGCTCTACTACTCGCTGGGAACATCCGGGGCCATGTGCACGGGCACCCTCATTGATCCACGGGTCATCCTCACCGCCGGACACTGCGTCTACGGCCCGAGCGACGGGATAGACGCGACCGCCAATCCCGGCAACCTCATAATTCTGGGCGGCCCCGATCTGACCGACCAGGCAAACGTAATCTACTACCCCGATGTGGAGGAGGTCGTGAAACACCCAGATTGGGGCGGGCAGATTACTATGACCTCGATAGATCTGGCGATGATAAAGCTCAAAGAACCGCTGACCACCACGGAGATGTACAGGGTACGCGAAAACGACGACTTCGACACGGGCACCACCGGCAAGATCGTCGGGTACGGCCTGTCCAGCTCGGCCGACCAGAACAGCTCCGGCATACACCGGATGGGCGACACGCAGGTGCAGGGCAAGCTGGAGCATTACATCAACCTGGGAGATCCGGCGGGAACGTGCCAGGGCGATTCGGGGGGACCGTTCTTCACGATGGTGGACGGTTACTGGCAGGTCACCGGTGTCACATCTCTGGGATTATACGGCGGCGAATGCAACCCAAACGACGGCAGCGTGGACGTTAACGTTGCGATGAAGCGCGGCTGGGTGGACGACGTCATGAACGATTTCGTCGGCTACGGTCTGGCGGATGTTCCCCACGACGACGGAACCGATACCGATACTGACGCTGATGGTGGGGTCTCCACTGACGCCGGAGCCGGCGTCTCCAGTCCTGATGACGGATGCGGATGCTCGTTGACCGGTGGATCCGCTCATGCCGCTAGCGTTCTCACTACGATCTTCAGCTGAGAGCGTGCGGGAAATCACTACAGCCGAGTAGGCAAATCCGACGAATTCGCCAAATCACCTGATTTTTAAGGTGAAATTTATCTGGGATAAATTCACAATCTTGTTATTATTCGATTGTCAAGGCAGCGTAAGGGTTCGCACAAAACAAGGTGGTGAGATGGTTACTTTGACTTTTGTAGCCCTGGTTTTGTTTTTTTTCCTGCTCGATTTTTTCGTGATCCACAAGCTGGAACACCTCCTGGAAAAAGCGAAGGAAACGCCCGGTGACGGCGCGAAGAAGGAGGAGTAGGACTTCATGGCAATTAAAAGCTCTGGCCTGCTCATTGATATAACCCGGTGCATCGGATGCGGGGCCTGCTCTGAAAACTGCAAAAAGGTAAACGACCTTCCACCGGAAATCGACGACAAGCTCACGGCCGAGACCTGGACCGTTGTCAGGGAAAAGGACAATGACCTTCATGTCCGCGATCTGTGCCGCCACTGCGTCGAGCCCGCGTGCGTGGCATCGTGTCTCGTGGCCGCGCTCACAAAGACCGAACACGGCCCGGTAGTGTACGACAAGTCGGTCTGCATCGGCTGCCGTTACTGCATGGTCGCCTGCCCATTTCAGGTTCCGTGTTTCGAATGGCATTCCCCCAACCCGCGGATTCGCAAGTGCATCTTGTGCGAGCCTCGCGTACGCGAGGGAAAGAGCACCGGATGCGCCGAGGCGTGCCCCACCGAGGCCACGGTCTTCGGTGATCGCGAGACACTGGTTGAGATGGCGAAAGCGCGAATAAAGGCCGACCCAAAGCGGTATCACGACCATATTTACGGCCTCGACGAGGTCGGCGGAACCGCCGTAATGTTCCTGTCACCGGTCCCTTTCGAGGATCTCGACTTCAACACCCACCTGGCCAATTACCCGCTGTCGGACATCACCTGGAATATCCTTCGGCAAGTGCCCACCATTGTGGCCGGGGGCGCGGTATTCCTGGGCGCCAGCTACTGGCTGTTCAACAGGCGCGAGAAAGTGAAAAAGGCCGAGCAAATGGTCGAGCCGGGGCCGGAAAAGGAGACGGACGATGTTTAGATCGGCCGTCAAATTAATAACGCCCTGGCGCCTGATAATGGCGGCCTTCCTGGCGACCGGCGCGGTGCTCGTGTTTTTCAGGTTCACCCGCGGCCTGGGTTCTGTAACCAACCTGAGCGATCAGACGCCCTGGGGCATGTGGGTCGGGTTCGACATCCTGGCCGGAATCGGCCTCGCGGCCGGCGGTTTCGTGATGGCGGCTGCGGTCTACGTGTTCAACCTCAAGAGATATCGGCCGATGGTGCGGATGGCAATTCTGACCGCGCTGCTGGGCTATATTATCTTCATCGTCGGCCTGATCCTCGAGGTCGGCCGGCCCTGGAACATGTGGCGCGTGATAACCAACCCAAACATTCACTCGCCCCTCTACGAAGTCTCCCTGTGCGTTATGGCCTACACCCTGGTGCTGATCCTGGAGTTCTCCCAGGTCTTTTTCGAGAAGTTCGGATGGGACCGCCTGATGGCCGTCTTTCACAGACTGAGCGTTATGCTCGTGATCTTGGGCGCCCTGATCTCCACATTGCATCAGTCGACCCTGGGCACATTGTTCACAATTGCGCCGAGCAAAATGCACCCGCTGTGGTACTCACCGCTCTTGCCCGTTCACTTCTTCCTGTCGTGCATCGCGGCCGGCCTGGGCATGGTCTGCTTCGAGTCGTTCCTGAGCGAGCGTTTTCTCAAGCACCCGCCCCGAATGGACCTCCTGGCGCGGATCGCGAGGTTCATGGCTGTGATGCTGACCGTGTACTTCATCTTCAGAATAGGAGACCTGGCTGTTCGAGGAGTGATCGGTCTGGCGTTTACCGCCGGCTTTGCAGCGCTTCTCTTCTGGCTGGAAAATCTTCTGTTCGCGATTTTCCCCATCATCATGGTGTTTCGCCAGCGTCTCAATATTGGCAGGACAGCGTTGTTCGTGGTGTCGTTTTCCGTGGTCCTGGGCTTCATAATGCACAGGTTCAACGTGGCGATCACGAGCTTTCATCTGGTCAAGGACGCCGGCTACTTCCCGTCGTGGATGGAGTTCGTGGTGACGGCGTGCCTGATCTCGGCCGGGTTCATAGCAGCCGGCCTGGCGGTGCGTTTTCTGCCGGTGCACGGCGGGGAAACAGCGAAGTCCAAAAACTAGGACAAGGGAGCAATAGAGATGAAATTGTCAAGGATGTGCACCCTATCGGCGATAGCGGCCTTCGCGGTGCTCTCGTCCATTGCGATAGCCGGCGACCTGCCCGGCAAGATAACGATCAAATCGCTCGAAAACCTTTACGGTCCCGCAATCTTCGATCACAAGATGCACACCGAGGCGGCGGACAGCTGCAAGACGTGCCACCACAAGCCGTTCGGCAAACCCATGGGCTGCGGCGACTGCCACGACGACACGTCCAAACTCGGCGACTTCAACCACGAAAAGCACTGGGAATTCGACAGCTGCACGTCCTGCCATCAGGTAAAATCGACCAGTGAGCTGGCCTGCTCGAGTTGCCACCTGAATCCATACGACAAAAAACAGCTCCACGTTCCGGGCCTCAAGGGCGCGCTTCACGCTCAGTGTATGGGGTGCCACGAGAAAAACGGGGTTGAAAACTCCTGCACGACCTGCCACGTGAAAAAATAGTAGGCTCTAAACAGGTCGCAACGATAGGAATGAGGACATCTTGCGTATCCTGCAATCCAGCCTGGCCCTTCGGTTAATCCTGCCGCTGACGTTCTTCATAGCCATTGTTTCCGGCGTCTACGGATTCGTCGACGCGCATATTCAGGAAAAGCAGCTCATCGACGAGATGGTACTCGGTGTCGACCAGCTCTCTCGCGGCATCACCAGCGCGACATGGCACGCCATGTTGTACGACCAGAGAGAGACCGCGTACACGATGATGCGGACCATCGGCGAGAAACAGGGAATCGAGAGCATTCGGTTCTTCAACAAGGAAGGCCTGGTTACATTCTCCACGGATCCCAACGCCGCCAAACGGGTCGACAAGAACGCGGAGGCCTGCTTCCTGTGCCACACCAGGGAGCAACCGCTCGTGCGTGTGGATATGCCCTCCAGGGCGCGAGTCTATCGCGGTACGGACGGGAGCCGCAAGGTCGCCATGGTGACCCCCATCTACAACGAACCCTCCTGCTCGGAAGCCAATTGCCACGCACACCCAGGGGAGCAATCCGTCCTGGGAGTGCTCGACATTACAATGAACGCGAGTCAAGTGGATAGAGATGTCGCCGGTATCCAGATGCGAACATTCTTCATGACAGTGATCCAGATTCTGCTGATTGTCGTCCTTGTTTACATCGTCTTGCGGCGATACGTTACGCGCCCCATTCGCGGACTCATCAAATGGACAAAGAGCGTCGGCAGCATGGAGCCGGCCAGCCCCATCGATGTCAAGACCAGGGGCGAACTCGCAGAACTCGCCAGCTCTTTCAATTCCATGGGCGACCGTCTCAACGACGCACATGCCGAGATAAACAACTTCACGAAACATCTCGAACAAAAGGTCGAGGAACGCACGCAGCAGCTCTACCAGACCCAGCAGCGGCTCATCCAGAGCGATCGCCTCGCCTCCCTGGGGCAGCTCGCCGCGAGTGTGGCTCACGAGATAAACAACCCCATCGCCGGCGTGCTCAACTTCTCCGAGCTCATGAATCGCCTCATCGGCGACGGCGGGATCCCGGCCGGCCGGGAGAAGGACTTCAAGCGTTACCTGACCATGATTTCCGAGGAGACCGCGCGGGTCGGGCGAATCGTCACCGACCTCCTCACGTTCTCGAGACGACCGTCGCCCCAGAGGGCCAAGATCGATCTGTGCGGCGTCATCGAACACACGGTATCGCTGATCATGCACAAGCTCGAGCTGGAGAGCATCCAGCTTGTACTCGACCTGAATGGATCCCTGCCCGAGGTGTTGTGCGACGGCTCGCAGATACGGCAAGTGTTGATCAATCTCGTGATGAACGCCTCCGAATCGATCTCCGGCGAGGGCACAATTACCGTGCGCACGGCCCTGGCTCCGGATAACAACGGCGTGATCATCGAGGTGGCGGACACGGGCTCCGGCATACCCGAGGAAATCCTGTCCCGTATCTACGACCCCTTCTTCTCCACCAAGGAGGAGGGGAAAGGCGTGGGGTTGGGACTCGCGGTCGTGTACGGAATCGTGGACGCCCACGATGGAAACATCACCGTTAAAAGCTCCGCCGACACCGGTACGACATTCAAGGTGTTCCTGCCGATCGAGGCCGCTGGATCTGCGACCGGCAACGGAATTGACCCTTGAGCGTGATCTATCTTATTCGAGGTGTAGGAGTGGGAGAAACACTCATGGAAGCCATTGCCGAATGCATCGAGAATATCATCGGAGCGCCGGTGCACATGCTCGAAGACCTCGACGAGCCAAAGGAGGCGTTCGTCGAAAAACGCAATCAGTGGGATTCCTCGGTCATCCTGCGAGCCCTCATAAACATGGCGCCGCCCGACGCCCTGCGCCTGCTCGGCGTGACTTCCCGCGATCTTTGCGTCCCGGTCCTGACCTTTGTCTTCGGACAGGCCCAGCTGGACGGCCTGGTATCCATAATCTCGACCGCCCGCCTCAAGCCGGAATTTTACGGCCTCTCGGCGTCCACCGAACTGACGCTCGAACGCGCTTGCAAGGAGGCGATCCACGAGTTGGGGCATACCTTCGGTCTGGTGCACTGCGGCGATCGTTCGTGCGCCATGTCCCTGTCGACCCACGTGGGCGACGTAGATATCAAAAACGCGGAGTTCTGCCGGGGATGCCGGTCATTCCTCCGCGATCGAGTTACGGCGGCGCTCGCCGACGAGAGCCGCCCCGGAAGGGAGAAGCAGCTGTGAACAAAATGTGGAAGATCCTCGTCGTGGACGACGAACTCATCATGCGAGAATCGCTGGCCGCATGGCTGATGGAGGACGGCTACACGGTCGACACCGCAGCCTCGGGTCAGGAGGGGGTGGAACTGGCGAAGAAAACGGAATACACCATCTACTTCGTCGACCTCAAGATGCCCGGAATCGACGGCATCGAAACCATGACGCAAATACACAAGCTCCATCCGGACGCGGCGGTCATCATCATCACGGCGTTTGCCACCGTGGACACGGCCATCACCGCGATGAAGGAGGGCGCACAGGAATACGTCGTCAAACCGTGCAGCCCCCAGGAGATATCGCTCATAGTCGAGCGTATCATTCACCTGGAGAACCTGGAGCGGGAAAACAAAATCCTGCGAAAGAAGCTCAACGATCGGTACACCTTTCACGATATCATTAGCAAGAACCCAAAGATGCACGAGCTGTTCGCCCTCGTGAACGACGTGGCAAACCTCAGAAGCACCGTGCTCATCCAGGGTGAGAGCGGCACCGGAAAGGATCTCATCGCAAAGGCCATACACCAGTCGAGCGATCGTTCCGAGAGCCGATTCGTGGCAGTCTCGTGCGCCGCCCTCGCCGAGACCTTGCTCGAATCGGAGCTCTTCGGACACGAGCGGGGTGCGTTCACCGGCGCGGTGAGCCAGAGCAAGGGCAAGTTCGAGATCGCTGATGGTGGGACGCTCTTCCTCGACGAGATCGGCGGCATATCACACAAGCTCCAGGTAGACCTGCTCAGGGTGCTCCAGGAGAGGTCCTTCTTCCGGGTGGGTGGCTCCAAGGAAGTCGCCGTGAACGTGCGGGTTATTGCGGCGACCAACGCGGACCTCCTGGCGGCTGTGCGCGACGGAACGTTTCGGGAAGATCTGTACTACCGGTTGAACGTGATCAACATTCACATTCCACCCCTCAGAGATCGTCTGGAGGATATCCCACTGCTCGTGCGTCATTTCATGGAACGCATCTCTTTCGAGCTGGGCAAAACCGTGAGCGGATTGACGGACGGGGCGATCGCTCGGCTGATGAGCCATCAGTGGCCGGGGAACGTTCGGGAGTTGGAAAACAGCATCGAACGAGCCATCGTTACCTGCCACGACGGCGTGCTCACCGAGGAGAACCTCTCCTTCCTGGACGGAAACGAAAGCGAAGAAGAAGAGGCCATCAGTCCGGGAGATATGAGCCTCGCAGACCTCGAACGAAGGGCCATAAAGGCGACGCTCAGCCGCACCGAGGGCAACGTGAAGGAGGCCGCCTCGATCCTCGGCATCGACCGATCCACACTTTACGATAAATTGAAGCGCTACAACCTCCGCCGTTGAAGCCGGCCGCCATCATCGTGCCACCCTGCTGTAGCTCGCTGGCGAGCGGAGCAGGGCCCTTCCCCTCGCAGGGGAAGGCCGGGATGGGGTTGAAGCCGGCCGCGTGTGGGAAATCACGACAGCCCAGTGGGCGAAATCCGACACTATTATCGCCTGCTTCGAGGCCTGATTCCTTAACAGCAAGAAATAAATCAGGAAATTGAGGTTCGCGAAATCCGGCACGGAGGTTGCAATGGCACCAGACCACAACGCGTCGCAATCATGGTGACGCACAAACCCTGTGGAGGATGGCATGTTGGATTTGACAAGTATCGAAGGTTTTCTGGCTTCGATGACATCATTTAAAGCGGATGAAATCTGGTTCGTAATGACGAATCTGGCCCTTGTGTTGGCTTGCCTGGCTTGCTTCGCGATTTTCGCCGTTGCCATTATCAAGGAGGTTTTCCTTCGCGGCAGAGCACGAGTCGCCGCCGGCGTGGCCACGGATATGCACGTTCTTCATGAGCCTGCGCTCGGAGTCACGATGGCGGACGGTGGCGAGCCGGAAGAAGAAGAGGTTGCCACCGATCTCGATTCAAAGAACGGCGCGAACGCACCGACCAATGAATAACGACACGATGATAAAGTGTCCTTTCTTGAAGGACACCACTGCTCGCTACTGCCAGGTATCGCCGATCAGAAAGCTTGTTCCGATCGATGCGATATGTGAAGAAGACCAGCGGTGCTTGACCAACAAATACACATCGTGCGAGGCCGCGTGCGAGCACCTGAACGGCTTGCAGGAGCTCGACCGGTGCCCGTTCCTTCATACCGCCGTGATGAGCAACTGCTCTGCAGCCCCGGGGGCCAAGCCTGTGCCCAAAAACAACTCGGTCACATCACGGTGCAACAGCAGCGCCTACCTCTATTGCGACACTTACCTCAAGATGGGAAACGGCGCTGTTGGCAGGCGAAAAAAAGATATTGACCAATCGATCATCGAAGGGATAGAGGTTCCCATGCACCTCGCCTACTCGATGAACCACATGTGGCTCGATGCGGGGGAGGACGGTGTCATTCATGTGGGCGTCGATGCTTTCCTCGCCCGGGTGCTCGGTGAGGTGGAGCAAGTGCAGTTCAATTTCGGTAAAAACGGAAAAAAACCGGCGGTCTTGCTGCGAGCGCAAGGCATGGATCTGTACCTCGTTTTTCCCGGACACCTGGAGGTTACCGAAACCAACAGATCACTCGCGAAGCACCCCCGGAAACTGCTCGACGATCCGTACGGTGCCGGATGGTTGTTCGAGTCCATACCACCGCCGGGATTTCCCAGTCACCCGGCCCCGGTTTCCGGCCTGATGGGCGGAAAAATGGCGACGGACTGGATGCGCGACGAGATAACACGCATGAACGGATTCATCCACGATCTACCTTCTCGACAAGCCGAGGGAAGCGAACGCCTGGCGGCCGATGGCGGCACGTTTCACGAGGGGTTCGCTCAACATCTCGACCATCGTGATTTCTATTACATGCACAATATGTTCTTCACGGCCAACGAAAGCCACAGGTGATTTTGACGCAGCGTCGGACGACAATTCTATTCTTCATCATCGGCCTGGTCGTCGCCATGCTCGCCGGTTGGATAGCTGTGCCCGCAGCACTCTACGAGTCCATCGAACAGCCCCTCGGATTCAGTCATGTCGTTCACACGTCTGACGACGCAGGGATGGAATGCGATGACTGTCATCATCTCACTTCGGAAGGCGGCTTCGCCGGCATTCCCAAAATAGCCGTCTGCGTGGATTGTCACGAGGAGGCGATCGGGACAAGCGTGGACGAACTCAAGCTGGTGGAGGAATACATCAAACCCGGCCGCGAGATCCCCTGGCTCGTATACGCACGCCAGCCCGACAACGCGTTCTTTCCCCACGTTCGACATACTCGGCTGGCAAAGATTCCCTGTGAGCAATGCCACGGCGACCACGGACAAACGGAGACCCTGCGACCCCTGAAACGCAACCGTTTCACGGGATACAGCCGCGATATCTGGGGAAATGATTTTTCGGGGATCACGACGTCCCCGCCCTTCAGCATGAAGATGTCGGATTGCGTGGATTGTCATCGAAAACGAGGAGTGCGGGACAGTTGTCTCGCCTGTCACAAGTAGAATATTGAAATGGGCTTTTCTGTAAAACGACGAGATTTTCTGGGACTTGTAGGCGGAGGAGCCATCGGCGCGGCGCTGAGTCCGGCTCCGTGGAAGGGCCTCGACGACATCGCGATCTGGACCCAGAACTGGTCCTGGAAACCCCGGTTACCCCGGGGACCCGTTGAAGTTGCATTCACTCACTGCGGTCTGTGCCCTGCCGGATGCGGCCTGAAGGTTCGCTCCGTTGGAGGAAACCCGGTGAGTATCCACGGCGTGCCGGGCCATCCATCGAGCACCGGATTCGTATGCGCCCTCGGTCTCGCGGGGAGATACTTCTCGTATCATCCCTCGCGCATCGTGGAGCCGACCATTGTCGGCACAAGCGGACAGCGGCGCGGTATTTCGCGGAAGGCTGCGGTGCGACAATTGGGGGACTGGTTGGATAAGGCCCGTTCCGGGGGCGGCCACGGTTCGGTGGCTATTCTGGACAACCACCCCGGTCGAGTTCGTTCGCTCGCTTATCGCGGATGGCTCGCCACCCTTGACGGCGTCCACATCAAGGGTCTTCGGGAAGATACTCCAATTAATCGACTCCGCACCATGCTCGATGGTCCGGCGCCGGAGCTGGGTCTTGACATCGCTCGCGCTCGAACCGTTCTCAGCTTCGGGGCACCCGTTCTCGAAGGCCTCGGCTCTGGTGGAGCAGGCGCTCACCTGCGCGGTCGATCGGACACCGAGAAACCTTACATCGTTCAGATCGAGACGCGACCATCTCGCACCGCGCGCGGCGCCGACCTCTGGCTGCGCATCGCCCCTGGCACGGAGACTGTGCTCGCTCTGGGGCTGGCCAACATTCTCGTTTCCGAGGGCCTGTACGACAAGGAGATCATCGCCCAGCAAGCTCTCGACCTCGATGGACCTGGCGGATATCGGGAACTCGTCGCCAGGTTCTCTCCCAAGCAGGTATCCCGGATTACCGGAATCGATGCCGCAACGATCAAGAAGGTGGCTCGCCGTTTCGCCTCCGGTCCGGCGGTGGTGATTCCAGGTGTCGATCCGGGAGGTGGGCCGCTGAGCGCCGAAGCACAGACAGCAGCATTCAGCTTGAGCTTGCTAAATGGAGATGTCGGTCGCCCCGGAGGGGTTGTGGCCCGGAGGGCGATTCCCCAGGAGGGCCAACTCGCCGATACCGTCGAACTTGCTGATGTTCCGGACGGTTCGATACGGCTGTTGATCGTGGACGGCGCCGCCGGGGGTTGCGCCATGCCGACCTCGTTGCTGAAGCGAAAGCTCAACCCATCCGAAGGGCGGGTTGTGAGCCTGTCCCCGTTCGAGAGATCGGCCCTGCATGGAGCGGACCTTGTCATTCCATCAACAACGCCGTTCGAAAACATCGATGAGGCGGGAGTGCCCATCGATGCTCCGGTCGACTCCATGGGTTTGACAGTACCATCCATGAGAGCCCCGGATTACTCGGTGGACTCGTTGAGTGTGCTTTCCATGGTGGCAAAATCGAGCGTTGTTCCAACAATCACCGAACTGCTACGCGGCCGCTCGGATCGGATCCATGCAGGCGGACGGGGCTCGGTTTTTGATCCATCAAAGGGCGAGAGCGTACCGTTGACGGAATTCCAAACAAATGGAGATCTCTGGCGCGCACTCATGGGCGGCGGTTTGTGGACAGACACATCGGCTGCTTTCACGTGCCCACCCTTCCGACTGATGGGCGCGAACGCCGCTATTCGGGATCGCCTCCCCCAGGCCCTGGAGCAACCGTCGACGGCGGATCGGCAGGCACGGGAAATCGTTCTCATGCCGTTCGGCTGGCGAGACGCGCCAGGTGATGGGCCGCTTCCTCCCGTCATGGCCAAGTTGTTCCGCGAAACCAGACTGAGATTGGACTCCCGGTTTGCGACCATCTGTCCCAAAACAGCCGGGGAACTGGGATTCGCGCAAGGGGACAAGGCATCGATCAAGACTTCACTCGGATCCATAACCGTAGAGGTTGTGCTGGATCCCGCAGTGGTCGACGGCGTGGTCCATGTGGCTGTAGGCCCGTCGACAGAAGCTTTCGGCGATGCCTCCCCCGGAAAAGGGGACCAACCTCTGGATCTTCCATCGTGCAAAAACGATGATTGCTGGCGAGTGATCCCCGCCAAAATGCTCGAGGTGGTATCATGACGAAAACCACCCCCAAAAAGCGATACGGCATGGTGATCGATATTGATCGCTGCGACGGTTGCGGAGCGTGCATGGTGGCCTGCTCCCTGGAGAATAACGTTTCCGTGGTTCCCGCGGGAGCCGCTCCTCATCGTGGCCTGACCTGGATCCGCGTCTACAGCGTGACGAACAAGAAGGAGTATCCTGATAGTGACACTGCCTACCTGCCGGTGAGTTGCCAGCATTGCGGCAACGAGACTCCATGCGTAGGTGTCTGCCCCCAGAGTGCAGTGGACGTGGATCCCAAAAACGGAATAGTGAGCCAGATTCCCGAGCGCTGCATGGGCTGTCGTTACTGCATGGTTGCCTGCCCGTACCACGCCAGGTATTTCAACTGGTGGGATCCCGAATGGCCGGAGGGCACGGAACATCTGCTCAATCCCGGGGTTACTCCGCGCATGAGAGGCGTCGTCGAAAAATGCAACTTCTGCCACGGCCGACATCATGCGGCGCAGGAGCGCGCTGCTAGCGAGGGGCGCTCGGAAATCGAACCGAACGAATATCAAACCGCCTGCGCCGAGGCTTGCCCTAACGGCGCGATCACCTTCGGTGACCTCGCAGACAAAAACAGTGAAGTGGCCAAACTGGCCGCCGGACCTGAGTCGTTTCAACTCCTCAAATCACTGGGCACCGAACCCAAGATTTACTACCTGACGCAACGAGGCTGGGTTCGAGACATGGCCACTCGAACACCTCTGATTTCAAAGGGGCAGTCTCATGATTGAACCCCTCGATAACAGGGCCCCGACTCGTGTGTTTCTGCCGTGGATCGGTTTTTGGATGGCGATCTTCGCGCTCGGAGCTTACTGTACTGTGCTCTGCCTGTCGCAGGGCCTCTTTCACACGAACATGAACAACCGGTTTGGTTTCGGCATCTGGATTTTCCTCGATCTGACCGTGATAGCGCTCGGGGCGGGAGCCTTCTTCTCTGCCTTCTTGCTGTATATTCTCAAGAAGCAGGCGTTGAAAGATGTGATCGGCGCCGCGGTTGTCCTGGGCTTCATCTGTTACAGCGGAGCGGTGGTGGTGCTCGCCATCGACGTGGGACAACCGCTTCGGGCCTGGTTCACCTTCTGGCATCCCAACGCTCACTCCATGCTCGCCGAGGTCACCTTTTGCCTCACACTGTACCTGCTGGTACTGGCCATCGAGTATGTTCCATTGATACTCAAGAACCCAAGTCTCTCCAAAAATGTATCCCTGCTGGTATTCGAGGGCCAGTTACACAAGGTGGTTGTCGTCTTCGCCGGCGTGGGCGCCATCCTCTCGTTCTTTCATCAAGGTTCCCTGGGCGGCCTGTACGGCGTGATGAACGGTCGCCCATTCGCATTTCGGGAACATTTCTTCATCTGGCCCTCCACATTCTTTCTCTTCATTCTTTCGGCTATCGCGGCGGGCCCGTCATTCCTGATTCTCATAAACAAGCTCGCCTCGAAGATCTCCAAAAAGCAACTCGTGAGGAAAGAGGCCTACGATTTCCTGGGCCGGATATCGGGCTGGCTGCTTTTGGCCTATGTGGGGCTCAAATCGGTGGACACGATCGTGTGGATCAACCACACCGCTCCGGCCTCAGGCTATTCGGCCTCCGAGTTTTTCAAGGAGGCCTCCTTCGGCACGTGGATCCTGTTCGCCGAGATAATACTCTTCGGCCTGTTGCCGGCGCTCGTTCTGATAAACAACCGCCTGCGAAAAAACCCGCTGGTGATGATAGTTGCCCCACTGTTGGTCTGCATAGGGATTGCGATCAACCGCTATGTCATGACGCTTCAGAGTCAGTCTCTGCCCACTTTGCCGTTCGAGGAGTTCGTGCTGTATACGCCGAGCCTGGTGGAGATCGGAGTCTTTGGAGGAATGCTCTCATACGGTGTAATTGTCTTTTCGCTTTCATATCGTTACTTGCCCCTGTTCCCGGGCTTGCAACAAAAAGCGAAAACGTAGAGGAGGTAAGCCATGTTACCAGGCATGTACGAATTTCATTTCGAACTCGGTCATCTCATATTCCTCGGAGGATTCATGACCATCGGCGCGGTGATCGGCGCCACACTTCTCATCACTTTATTTCGCTCAACCAGGATTGTCACCGTGCCCGGCGGTGCGACCGCCATCGAGAAAGAAAGCACGGCGGGCGTTCTGCACCACGTGGGTCACACGCTCTTGCGACCCCTGGCGGGCGGAACCCTGAAAATCTCGCTCGACGACCTTGGAACACGACTGCTCGGCAGACCGGACAGGATGCGACTTCCCAAGATCGGACAACGGATTACGGAGGGGGCGGACGCCGTAAAACTGTGGCGCAAGCAATCTGCGGCTACAATCGTGGCTCCTGTGTCCGGGACCGTCGTGGAGACGGGGGGCCACGACGACAAGTGGTACCTGCGCGTTCTTCCGGACGCGACGCCGGTCGAAGGCGAAAACCTGATGGGCGCCGCCAAAGTCAGATCGTGGCTCACGTCGGAAATCGACAAGCTCCAGGCGATCCTTTCGTCGGAAGATCTCGGCCTCGCCATGGCGGACGGTGGAGAGCCGCTCCCGGATTTGCCCTCGGCCGTCCCGGACGCCGACTGGCAGAAGATCTACTCGGAGATGTTCTAAAACGGCCAGCACTCCCACTGCTCAATCACACAAAATTTGTTGCATCCCGCTTTGACCCTACTGCTCGGAACGGGGCTCGGAACGGGGCGGAACGGGGGAGCTACTTGAGCAGGGTCTCGAGGGCGTCGAGGCGACTCTTGAGTTCCTTGTTCTCCTGGTTGAGCTGTTCGATGTACAGATGGGCTTTTTCCAGCTCCTCCACGATACCTCTCCGGTGGGATCCCATCTCGACCACATCGAGACCCTTACTGTCCTTGAACGCCTTGGGGATAGCCGACAGGTGACTGTTGGCGTGCATGAACTCGGCGTGATCCTCGATGGACTCAAGCTCGTAGTCGTCCGAAAACACATAGTCCGCATGCAGAGAGGTGCCCCGCTGGAAAATGGACCCGTTCACGTCAAGGGCAGCCGCCGGTGAGGAAGTACCGATGCCGACCCGACCGTTCGCGGCAACAACGAAATCATCGAGGAACGAAGCCACCGTGGTGGAAAAGTAGTAGTCTCCGCTGGTGTCGCTCGATCCCGCCCCGTACGGATTACTGTCCGCCCAGCTCATGGTGGTGCCGGTGCCCGCCGATACTATGTTGTCCCCGACCACCCGGAAAGTGTACATCGAACCGGCCTCCACCAGAACCGTGTCGCCGATGGCGTAAGTAATATCCACATACTGGGCTCCACCGGTGACGACCTGTGTGGCGAGAACCGCGCCACCGGTCCCCGACCCTTCGTAGATGCTCAGCGTGTACGCAGAGGTGCTCGCGTCCCTGGAAAACTCCACTTTCACATGAGTCAACCGACCCGTAATGCCGGCGGTGAAAGACTGCCAGTTATCGGCGTCACTAGGTTGGTACAATCCTTTGGTCGGCTGGGACTGATCCACAACTCCCGCGCCAAAATTGGACTTGGTGTTAACAACAAACATGCCCGCCGGTGAGGTCGTACCGATACCAACATTTCCCGATCCGTCCACGAACAGACTGGAGTCCGCCAGGTAGCCGCCCGCGTTGTCCCAGGTGGGTACATGGCCGTCGGTCAGGGACCCAACCGCCGGGTCAACCTCGGTGAACGAGGTCATGTAGCCCGCTATGTTGTGGTTGCCCCAACCGTAGGCAGATACCAGATTCGATCGTTCCGCGACTGTTATCACCGCCCCGGAGCCCGTATTCGTCACGCCCGCTGCCGCCGACGCGGCAAACACGGGATCTGTCTCCGTGTATCCGAGCAGGTATCCCTGGGATGACACCCACGTCTCGGTGGCGTACCCCTGGCCTCCCACCCAGCTTTCCAATGCCACACCATCGTCCGGCCCCAGGGCTTCCCCGCAAATCGGCACACCGGCGTCCGCGTCCCACCCCTGAAGGAACATGTCCCCGCCGCAGTCGTTACCGCCGGAAAGCACCGGCTGCACATCCTGCTCCTCGAGGGTACCCAAGAACCTGCAGTACTCCGCCTCAACGGCGAACGGCACCGACCCGAGCTGAATCCTGTTCATCTCGCTGTCGGTCCCAACGGTCAGCCCGAGCCACAGTTCGGATGCGCTGACCAGGCTGAAGAAATCGAACGGGTTAAGAGAATCCGCCCCCATGTACCAGGTGAAGATTCCGTCGGTCACCGGCATGGCCGGCGCGGTCTCCTGCCACAGGGAGCCCGTTGTGGTGGCATCCTCGTACAGGGCGAAAGTGACTGAATAGTCGCCGTCCAGGGGTGTCCCGTCCAACTCTGTCAGCACCCCCCCCACCGGAATGATCTCCGCAACCGTCGCCGCCGCCGGCCAGGAGAAAAGACTCAAAAACAGAAGCGCGCAAATGATGGTATTTTTCTTGTTCATGTTTCCTCTTTACTGGCCGGCCACGGGGCCCATACCGAGCCTCGCCTTGTAGTTTTCACTCTCAGAAGATCCCGCGGGAAGCACTCCCCCAAGTGAGATCCAACCCATCACGGTTTCTGAATCCACGGCGCCGGAACCGGACGTGATGTTCACCGTCGAAACCACTGTTTCCACCACGGTGTCAGTGTCGGCATCCGTATCCGAGTCCGTATCGGTGTCGGCATCCGTATCCGAGTCCGTATCGGTGTCGGCATCCGTATCCGAGTCCGTATCCCCGTCATCACTACCTACAACCTTGTAACCATCGGTATCGTTGATCGCCGAACACGCCCACAATGTGAATATGAGGAGCACCCCAAGATGGTGTTTTCTCATTGCCTAGAACCTCCCTTCAAGCATCAATCCGCCGCTCCCAGGCCCTACAGTCGGGACCAGCGCCAGTTTGGCTCGCCTACTCTCTTCGTTTTCTTTCTTGATATTTACTATCAGCAGGATTACGCCGGTGGTCGCCACTACCGCGCCTATACCGTACAGCACATCAGCTCCGAGGGAGAGGTTGTCCACTTGCTCTTTCCTGTCCAGATCCGACTCGTTGAGGCACTCTTTGTCGGGGCACGCCTCCTCGAAATCTCCGGCCTTGGAAACCGAGACGCCCCCGACAATAACTCCTGTCAACAGCGCCGCGCCTCCCACCCCAGCCAAAACCCACCCGGCGCCGGCCATCTTCGATCGCGATTCTTCCTCCAGCTCCCCAGGCATCTCCTCACCCTTCGAGTCCTCTTCCTCTTCCTCCCACTCCTGCACGGCCTGCTCCGTCGCCGGAGCGGCAACGTTCAAGCCCTTATCATCGCCGGAAAGCGCAACCAGAACGTCGGTGCGCCCCCTGACCATGACCGCCTCGTCGTACTCTGCCACACCACGTCGAACCAATGCCACGTTGTGTTCTCCCACCGCCAAGACGATACCCCCCACCACTGGAGCCACGCCCCGCTCATCCCCATCCACCAAGACTCGAGTTCCCTTGGGAGCATCTACCATCAGGGTGCCGGTCAGATCCCTCAGTCGAGAGAGCTCCCGCTGAATCTCATCCTGCCGTTCCTCTGAAATATCATCTCCGCCCCCCGACAGGTAACGCTCGAATCCATCGAGAGCACGCCCGTAATGCTTGAGGATCATCTCGCACTGACCGATATTGTACTGTAGCTTCCAGGTTGGGTAGAGGTTATGAGCATCCCTGAACTTCTTCACGGCGGTTTCGTAGTTTTCGTTTTTAAATAACGAAACAGCTTCGGCAAAGATTTTCTTGGCCTGGTCCCGATCTGCGCCTCCATCAGCGAAACAGTCACCGCTCGACGTGGCTATTACCGAAAAAATAACCCAACAAAATGTCGCAGACCACTTCATAGATCCTCCTGCCAAATTCACTCAATCGGTACTTTATGACTAATTATAAAATTACTGCATTTTTTTTCAACAGTAGAGATACAGAGTAACTAGAATACGACACTTGTAAACTATACTTGTAAACTATTGTTCGGAAGATCTGAATGCACATGCAAGAAGTTCTTCTGCATCCTCTGACAACTTGAGCTTGTGACTGATTCGTGCGCCGGCCTTGTCGGTGCAGCGAAAAAATGCTCTTATATTTCCATGACCGAGGGTGATTTGAACGAGAATTCATGGAAAAACGACTACGCGGACAAGGTAGTCTCCGCCCAAAAGGCGCTCTCCAAGATCCGTGACGGTCAGACGATCTTCCTGGGCTCCGGAGCGGGAGAACCCTGCCTGCTCACAAATACCCTGGTCGAAATGGCCAAGAGTTTCCACGACGTGGAGGTCATACACCTGACCGCGACTCACCGTGATTTCAAGCTGGCCAGCCCCGAGATGCTCAACCACTTCCGGTACAACACCTTCTATCTCGGTTATGGCGTGTCAAGTACATCGGGCGAGAGCCCGGCGGACTACACACCCATGAACATCGGCGAGCTTCCCTCGGCCATGAAGCGGAGGATCATTCGAGTGGACGCGGCCCTGATTCAGGTCTCGCCGCCGGATTCCGTGGGTCTGTGCAGCCTGGGGATCTCCGTGGACGCTACCAGGGCTGCGGTGGAAAGCTCGGCGCTGGTCATCGCCCAGGTAAACGAGAACATGCCCGTGACTTTCGGCGACTCTCTTATCCCGGTGGAAAAAATAGACTACCTGGTGGAAGGCAATGGCCCCCTTATCGAGATTCCCGCTCCCAAGGTCGATCCTGTTTCATTGACCATCGGACGGCACATCGCAAGCCTGATATCGGACGGGATGACCCTTCACTTCGACCGTGGTCCCATCAGCGCTGCCTCCATGCGGTATCTGGACACCAAGAAGGACCTGGGAATCCACACCGACTTTCTCACAGACGATATCTGGCGACTGATCAGATCGAGAGCCGTTACAAACAGAGAGAAGAACATCAACAAGGGCAAGACCGTGGCGACCATGGTCGTCGGCTCCAAGGAGCTGTATAGCGCGGTTAACAAGAATCCGTATATCGAGATTCTTCCCATCGATCAGGTCAACGACCCTTCTGTCATCAGCCAGAACGACAACATGGTGTCGATCCACAACATCTCCGAAATTACTCTTACCGGCGCGGCCAAGGTGTTCAGCGAAGGAGACTTCCAGATCGACGGCCTCGCCGCAGGCAGGGACTTTGTCAACGGCGCCAGGCGCTCCAAAAACGGATTCACTATCAGGGCCCTGCCGTCCACCACATCGGACGGAGTTCATTCGCGCATCGTGACCGTCGGCCGAAAAGACGGGGTAACCTTCAGCCGAACCAATATCGATTTCGTCGTGACCGAGTACGGCATAGCCAATCTGTACGGTCTTTCTTCCCGGGAGAGGGCCGTGGCACTCATTTCCATAGCGCATCCCAAGTTCAGAGGGCAACTTCTCAAGGAGGCCATGGAAGCCGGGCACGTGAGCCGTAATCAGATCATGCCCCCGGAAAAAGGTTGTGTTTATCCCAGTCAATACGAGTTCACCCATACCTTCAAGGACGGCCTGGAGGTGTTCTTTCGACCCATGAAACCCAGCGACGCCCGCAGTATCCAGCGCATGTTCTACTCCCTCACTCCGGAGATGAGGCGGATGCGATACCACGGCACGATCAAGTCCCTGTCCAACGAAACCGCCCAGGGAATAGCGGCGGTCGACTACAGCCAGGATGTCGCCATCGTGGGGTTGGTCGGCGATCAGCGGAACACCGAGATCATCGCCGAGGGCCGTTACATGAACAATCCGAACAACAACATGGGTGAGTTCGATCTGGTGGTCCATGAAAAATACCAGGGAAAAGGTATAGGAACGTTTCTGGGCAACTACCTCAAAAAGATCGCCTACTCCAGAGGGTTGGGCGGGATATACGCCGAGGTCATCCAACGCAATGAGGGGACGATCGCCCTCCTGAACAAGGCCTGGCCCACGGCGATGCGGAGCTTCGAATACGGAAGCTGCACCTTCACGCTTCGATTTCCCGAAGAGGACATTGCCAAGCCCAAGGACAGCATCGTGGTCTACTCCGGACGCTTCGGCGACTTCTCGTTCGGCAAGGATCATCCGTTCAATCCGGGACGCGCCACCAACGCCATGCGGTGCATGGACGATGAAGGATACCTCAACGAGCCGTGGATACGGATCGAGGAGCCGAGGATGGTCACCAAAGAACGCCTCTTCGAATCGCACGATCCCAAGTTTATCGAGGCCTTGAGGTTGGCCAATTCGGGTGAGTGGCGAGAGGAGTTCCTGCAGTTTCACCTCGGTGGTGAGGAGTGTCCCATCTTCCCCGGGCTTTTCGACTTCGTTCTTCTATACGCGTCGGCCACCATAACCGGCGCGAATCTGATCATCGAGGAGAACGCCAACGTCGTGTTCAATCCCCTGGGCGGATTCCATCACTCGAGCCGGTCCGGCGCGGAGGGTTTCTGCTATTTCAACGACGCCATCGCGGCCATAGATATGTTGCTCGCCAGAGGGTTCAGGGTCGCCTACATCGACATCGACGCGCACCACGGCAACGGGGTTCAGGACGCCTACTACGGAGACGACCGAGTCCTCGCGATTTCCCTGCACGAGAGCGGCAAGACACTCTACCCCTGGGGCGGCTTCGAGACCGAGACAGGCGAGGAAATCGGCAAGGGCTTCACCATAAACATCCCGCTCCCCGAGGGAACTGACGACGACCTGTTCGGCATGGTATTCAATCGCGTGGTCACGCCGGCCGTCGAGCAGTTTGCTCCTTCCGTGGTGGTCGCCGTGATCGGAGCCGACACCCATAGGTCCGATCCCCTGTCGCACTTGAGCCTCACCAACAACGGAATGACGGACGCGATCAAACGCATAAGGGAATACAGCAACCATATGCTTCTGCTGGGAGGCGGCGGATACAACTTGACGGCGACGACCCGGGCGTGGTGCCGAATGTGGGCCGCAGCCAACCGCATTGACGCCCTGCCCGACTACCTGCTCGTGCTCGGAGGCTCATTCATGGGGAGCGAAGGTGTGGGCCAGTCCGACATCGTGGACATGGCGTATCTGACATCCGGAGACCAGAGAGATAAAATACAGACGGAGCTGGAGAGAATAGCGGAATTTCACGAGAAGAACACCATTCCCCTGATCGGAAAACGGCTGAGCCGAATGCCCGGGACTAATTAATCCGGGTTAGATTCATGCAAGGG
>JAUVAN010000513.1 GCA_030591725.1 Deltaproteobacteria bacterium | reverse complement strand
CACACGCCAGCGTTTGCGTTTGGACAGAGGACGACACTCCTCAATCAGCACACGGTCACCTCGATTGCAGGTGTTCTCCTCGTCATGGGCCATGAACTTGGAGCTGGTCCGCGAAAATTTACGATAGAGCGGATGCATCACCAGGCTCTCAACCTTCACGACCACCGACTTGTCGGCCTCATTTGTCAGCACAACACCCACCTTGGTGGTCTTGCGCACCGTCTTCTTGACGTCAGTCATGGCTCGCCTCCTGTGCCCGGTTTTCACCCATCACGGTCAGCACACGGGCGATGTCCCTGCGGACCTCACGGATCTTGATCGGGTTCTCGATCTGTCCCGTCGACTTCTGGAACCGCAGTTTGAACAGCTGCTCCTCGAGGTCTCCAAGGGTCTTGTTCAACTCGGCCATCGACCGATCTCGAAGCTCTTTCGCGTTCATTCCGAGCCTCCCCTGGTGACGAACCGGGTCTTGAGCGGCAGCTTGTGGGCCGCCAACCGCATGGCCTCCTTGGCCACATCCGCCGGAACGCCTTCCATCTCGTAGAGAATCCGGGTCGGTTTGACTACGGCCACCCACTCTTCAGGATTACCCTTTCCCTTACCCATGCGGGTTTCCAGAGGCTTCTTGGTGATCGGTTTGTCCGGGAACACCCGGATCCAGATCTTGCCGCCACGTTTGACATGACGGGTCATCGCAATACGAGCGGCTTCAATCTGGCGGGCCGTGAGCCAACCGGGCTCCAACACCTGCAGCGCGTAATCCCCGAAGGCAATGGAATTCCCCTTGCGGGCAATGCCTTTGATCTTGCCCCGCTGTTGCTTGCGATGCTTGACTTTCTTCGGCATCAACATGGTTCAGCTCCTCATTTCGCCGCGCGATTGCGGGTTCGGGCACGGTGCCGCTCACCGCGATAGACCCAACACTTGACGCCGATGACGCCAAAGGTCGTGTAGGCGGTCACAAAGCCGTAGTCGATGTCCGCCTTCAGCGTATGCAGAGGCAGTCGTCCCTGCTGATACCACTCGGCACGGGCGATCTCAGCACCGTTGAGCCGGCCGGCACAACGGATCTTGATGCCCTGCGCACCGAAACGAAGCGCATTCTCAATCGCCCGGCGCATGGCCCGGCGGAATGCGATCCGACGCTCCAGCTGACGCGCGACATTGCCGGCGATCAGGTGAGCGTCAATTTCCGGACGCTGGATTTCCTGGATATTGATGTGGATATCCTGGCCGTAGCGGCGCATCAGGTCATCCCTCAGCTTATCCACCTCGGCGCCTTTGCGACCGATGATGATCCCGGGCCGACCCGACAGGATGTTCACCCGCAACTTGTTGGCCGTGCGCTCGATGTCGATGGCCGAAACCGCGGCATTGGCCAGGCGCTCCCGAAGAAAATCCCTCAGCTGCAGATCTTCATGCAGGAGGTTCGCATATTCTTTTCCCTCGGCATACCAGCGCGAACGCCACGTATTGTTGTATCCCAGACGGAAACCGTAGGGGTGTGTTTT
>JAUVAN010000004.1 GCA_030591725.1 Deltaproteobacteria bacterium | reverse complement strand
GTTCAAGGAGAAAGTCTGGGAGACGGTGTTCGATGGTCATCATGTGGACACATTTCTCGAGGAAATTCCCGACGAGGCGGCCTTGCCGTGGAATCACGTGGATGTGGGCCTGACCGCCGATTTCCTGAACACCGAGCGAAAAAGAGCGGGTGAAGCCCTCACCACCCGGCCGTGCGGGAGGTACGGTGCACAAACGGGAGAGGCGACGGAGTTCGTGTGTCACACCTGCGGGCTTCAGTGTCGACGGGATGACGTTCCACTAAGGACGAAGCGCGAGCCGAGTGTGATGCCGACGAGTAGTTCCGTTCACAAATCAAGGGGAACTCCCCGTCCGAAGCCGCTGCCGGGTCCGGAGGTGGAGTCCGTGAGGGTTCGCATGACCCTGGCAAAATGGGGCAGGCAGGCCTTCATCGGGCACCTTGACGTGATGCGGCATATCACCAGAAGCCTTCGAAGGGCGGGCCTCAAAGTACAATACACCCGTGGATTTCACCCCAAACCCAAGATAGAGACGGCGCCGCCGTTGCCCCTTGGAACATCCGGCCTCGCGGAGCCGATGGATCTCCATCTGGTGGATCCTCCACGGGATGAGGAAATTATCGAGCTGTTGCGCCACGCTGTTCCACCGGACATGGAGGTAACCTCCATCAGGCGACTGGCCGACGGCGATAAAAAACTCGCAAAGGCCCTCGAGGCGGCGCGGTACGTTGTGTTCCTGGATGCAATTCGTTCGGATGTCGAAGCCGCTGTCGAAAAGATCCTTGCATCCGACAGCATCGAGATCGAACGAACTCGCAAGAACAAGACAAAGAAGATCGACGTTCGGCCCTTTGTTCGAGACGCACGGGTGCTCGACCGGATACCGCCCGATCTTCGACTCGGGCCAACAGGCGAGCGCGTGGCCGTGGAGATTACCCTCGAAGTGCCGGGATCCGGCGGAGCGAGACCCGCAGAGGTGCTGCAACCTTTCCTGCAGGACGCCATCGAAACCGCGTGGATTGTCCGCACCGGGTGGATCTTGAAGGAAGGGTAGGGCACTCATTTTGAGGGAAAACAACCAGTTAACCAGGAGAAGACAGATGAAAAAGATAATGGGATTAGTATTTGTGGCGAGTCTGGCTATTTTGACCATCACGGGATGCGACGGCCCGATCGATGTTGGCAGTTTCCCCCTGGAAAAACCAACCGCAGAGTATGAGATCGACACCTGGGGCTCGAACTCCGAAGTGTATGAATTCACACCGAAAACCAACCCCGGGTACACGTGTGTGTTCGTCATATTGGACAGTGGTGATGCCACTGCCCTCCAGTGCTTCCCCAAACCGGTGGTTGCCGCACGGGCACCCGGAGCCGAAGTCCCTTCCTGAGGTTCAAACTAACTACTTGATTCCCCGGATCAGTCGTTGATACTGTACATGCGAACAGATTATTCGGGTCACGGAATACCTGCATGGCGACTAAGGCGACAAAAAGAAACGGGGCAAAACCGTTTCTCAAGTGGGTAGGTGGGAAGCGCAAGGTCTTGAAGTGGCTGCGCGATCTATATCCACCATCTTATGGGCGCTATTACGAGCCTTTCGTGGGCGCCGGTGCGGTTTTCTTCGATCTTGGCCCCAAGCGGGCGACGCTCTCGGACACCAACGGGGAGCTCATCGAATGCTATTGCACCGTTCGCGATCGGGTGGACGAGCTCATCGAGGCGCTCAAGGTCCATGTATACGACAAGGAATATTACTACCGCATCAGGGAACAGGATCCCGGGGATCTGGACCCGGTGAAGCGGGCCGCCCGCATGATCTTCCTCAACCACACCGGTTTCAACGGGCTCTACAGGGTGAACAGCACCGGCAAGTTCAACGTCCCGTTCGGCCGGTACGTGAACCCCACCATCTGCGCCGAGCCCACCCTCCGCGCCTGTTCGTCCCGGCTAGCGAATTCCAGGATGCTCGAACGGGGGTTCGAGAAAGTGCTGTCGTTCGCAAAAAAGAATGACTTCGTGTACTTCGATCCTCCGTACATTCCACTGTCCAAGACCGCCAACTTCACCGCGTATCAGAAGCGTGGCTTCGGCATGGACAACCAGGAGAGGCTCGCGGACGTCTTTGACAAGCTATCCGCCCGTGGCGTCTTCGCGATGCTGTCCAATTCAAATGTGAAGTGGGTACACGAGCGGTACGCGGAATATGAAATCGCCGAGATCGAGGCCGCCCGGCAGATAAACTCCGTGAGCACCCGCCGAGGTCCGGTGGGTGAGATTGTGGTGACAAACTACTGATGTCGTGGAATCGTCGCTTTCCCCTGTGCCTGTCGGTCGCGGTTTGCCTTGCGGCGGCATGCGGCGGCAGCGTTCAGGGGAATATCTCGGTGGAAGGAGTAAAAAAGGTCACCGATCCGATGACCATCATCTTCGACGCGCAGGACCGTCGACGCGCCACCTCGGATCTCCACGAACTTGCCGTCTATCCGGACGTCGATATCCGTGCTGGCGCGGCCATGGCAATGGGCAGGATCGGAGATCCGGACTCCATCCCAACCCTGATCGAGATGATGGATGACAGGGAAGCCCGCGTTGTTGAAGCAGCCGTCTTTTCCATGGGCCTCTTCGGCGAAGAGGCTCCCCAGAGCGCCACGATCGCGCTGAGAAAAAAACTGTCCGACCAACCGGATACCGCGTCCTTCGGGACCTTGCTGGACGCCCTTGCCAGAACCGGATCGGATAATGTGGTTGGAGTTATTCTCCCGTTCATCGGCGATGATCGAGTTGAGGTTCGCGCGGCGGCCATACGCGCGATGGGCATTCTGGGTCAACGGAAGATCCGGGTTGAAGGCGACGTGGTGTCTGTGGTGGCGAGTCACCTTCACGACGGATCACGAGAGGTTCGTTTCATGGCCGCGTTTGCCCTCTACCGCATCGCCGATCCGCCACTTCGTCCCGACGAAGTTAACGCGACCTTGCGGGCGATTGTAGCGCAAGATGATTGCGCGATGGTGCGTGCGTATGCCTTGCGTGCGCTTGGCCGGCGAGGCGGTCTGGACGAGAAGACCCTTCTGGCCGCTGCCGCAGATCCGGATCCAAAAGTAGCCGCAACGGCGATATCGTCTCTGGCGTTGGTAAAGGGGGAGACACGGTGCGCGATGGCCGCAGCTGCGCTCGCGCTTATCGCCGATGCGATAGAAAAGGATCCGCAACTTCTCACCGGTGAGTGGGTACACGTCGCGCGCGCCGCGCTGGAGCAAACAAGGGAGTGCACCGACCTCGAGGAAGTAGTCGATCTCGCAAGGGGAATAGGCGTCGTGGTTGATGAGAAGATCGCGGAGCCGAGACCGGCGGGCGCCGCGCTCGTCCGCTGTCTGTCAAGACTCGTGTCGAGCCGTGATCACCTGGCCCTGGTATCCTGCGATCCGAAAAGGCCGCACGTCGGCAAGCGCATGCTGGCGATGAGGCTGGGCGCCAACAAGGAAACCCGGGCAAGGGATCTGGAGATCCTCGTGGATATGGTGGAGACCCCGGATCCCAGGGTTTCCATGGCAGCCCTCGAAGCCATTGTCGGTATCGGAACACCCGAGGCAACCGCCGCGATTCTTGCTGCCGTCGGCAGTGATCGCGCCATCATCTCGTCCGCCGCCATGGACATGATTGCCATGCACACAGAATATTTCATGGAGGGAAAGAAGGCGGATCGCAAGGTGATCGCCGCCATTGAGAAGGCGGTTGCGAAGTTCACCCCCCGCGACGATCTGTCCGCGCCGTTGATCTCCGCCTGCGGTGCGATCTCGGCTCTTGGCGATCCGGCGGGAGTCGGCCTTCTAAAGAAAATGGCCCTTGATCAGAGGCCTGCGATAAGGGGAATCGTCCTGGCCGCTCAAAAAGAGCTTGGTGTCGATACGACGATGGTGCTCCCGCCCCTCGCGCCGGCCCACCCCATATCGGCGGACGTCAAATCCACCTGGAGCGCCAGGAAGGTGACAGTCAGGGTCAACACGGACCGGGGTACGTTCAGGATGAAGCTCCTGCCGGATATCGCGCCGGGGACCGTGTCCAGCTTCGTGGCCCTCGCCGAGTCCGGCTTCTATGACGGAACCGAGATCCACCGGGTAGTGCCCAACTTCGTCATCCAGGCGGGAGACTCCACCGGGACCGGTCTGGGAGATCCCGGGTACAACATCAGGTGCGAGGTGTCGTCGATTCCTTATGCCCGAGGAACCGTGGGAATGGCTCTTTCGGGCAAGGATACAGGGGGATCCCAGTTCTTCGTGACCATCTCCGACCAGCCCCACCTCGATGGCAACTATACGGTCTTCGGCCGGGTCGTCGAGGGTATGGAGGTCGTAGATCTCATCGAAGAGGGGGACGAGATCATCTCGGTGATAGTGGAGGTCAGGGAGTAACGCCCTGTTTCACGGCTTCCTCGACGAGCATCTTTTTGACCTTGTCCTTTGTGCGTCGAATGGAATCGCGCTTGAACTCGTACGGGATGAAGGCCGATTTCACGCCGCCCATGACCAGATCGAGGATATCCAGAGGAAGGAGATCGAAGTTTTCGTAGGCCAGGAGATATTCCCTGGTCATGGTGGTGTCCGTGATGGTCCGGTTGTCGGTGTTGAGCGTCACCCTCAACCCCAGGTCGTGATAGAAGCGGAAAGGGTGTTCCTCCAGATCCGCGACCGCGCCGGTCTGCACGTTGCTCGACAGACAGATCTCCAGGGGGATGCGGTGATCGTTGACATAGTTGAGCAGATCGCCGTCCTCCCGCAGCCTGGTACCGTGCCCCACCCTGTGCGCGCCGCAGTAGTGTAACGCCTGGTGTATGCTCTCGGGACCGTAGGCCTCTCCCGCGTGGATGGTCACGTTGACGTTGTTGGACAGGATGAGATTGAACGCCTTCAGGTGATCCTTTGCCGGGAAATTGTACTCGCTTCCCGCCAGGTCGAAGCCCACCACTCCGCGATTTTTGAACGCCACTGATAGTTCCGCGAGTCTCATGCTGATGGCGGGAGAGATGTTGCGTATGCCGCTCACGATGACGCCGCTCTCTATACCGAAGTCCTTGTTGGCGTCGCGTAGCCCCGCGAGTACCGACTCGAGGATCGCCGCCAGGGAGAGCTTCTTTCGCGTATGGAGGATCGGTGAATAGCGAACCTCCATGTACTCGATGTTCTCCATCGCTGCGTCCTGCGCAAGCTCGTAGGCGGTTCGATACAGGGCCTCGTCTGTCTGCATTACCTTGAGAGTGATGTCGAATCCCTTGAGATAGTCGTCGAGGGACTTGTGGCGATAGCCGGGTTTGAGGATTGCCTTGAGATCGTCAATAGTTTCGATCCCCAGGGGAATTTTATCCTTTATCGCCAGATCAAGTATTGTTTCCAGCCGAAGAGAACCGTCGAGGTGAACGTGCAGATCCACCTTTGGTAATTTGTGAAAAAAAGCTTCGTCAAGCCGGATTGGTTCAAGCGCTATTTTATCGAAGTCCATATATTGTATTATACACTTTTGAGATAGGAGCTACTACGGGAACGAGAGCCCGCCAGTCTTCTTCTTGGCCTTCTTCTTGGCGTCCTTGGCCTTCTTCTTGGCGTCTTTGGCCTTCTTCTTGGCCTTTTTCGTTTCCTTCTTTGCTTTTTTCTTGGCCTTCTTCTTTTCCTTTTTGCTTTTTTTGTCGTCGTCCACGGAGATCGCGATGCCGCGCGGGGCAACAGCGCCCACGGGTACCGCCGAAGTGGTGTCCCCGCTCTCCACCGGGATCGCGATGCCGCGCGGGGCAGAAGCCCCCCTGGGAGCCGCCGCCGGGGTGTCCCCGTCCTTCGCGTCCTTCGCGTCCTTCTTGTCCTTTTCCTTTTTCTTTTCCTTTTTCTTGTCTTTCTTCTTGTCGTCCGTCTTTTTCTTCTTGGTCTTCTTTTTGACCTTGAGGTGTCCCTTTCGATCGATCTTCTCCACCTCGGAACTCGACAGGTGCTTGCCCAGCTTCTTCGCCGGATCATCTCCGTTGTCCGAGAAGCGCTGTGCAAGTTTCTGGACCACCTCGGGGTTGGTGCGGGCCTGGGCCTCGAGCTCCGTCGCCATGAAGGCCTGGAGCTGCGGATCGTCGGACTCGGTGGCGAGTCTGTCCAGGGTTTGCATCATTCGGGCGATGTCTCCCTCCAGCTTGTCCTGCTTCGCCGCCGAAGTCTTTTCCTTCTCCACCTGATCCCTCTCGTCGATGATGGACTGGAGAATCATCACGCCGGTCGCCATGAGTATGAGGACGGACAGCGCTGCGGTGAACTTGGCCGGGCGTCTGGGATCCCGTTCCATCCAGATGGCGAGAATGGCCGCCAGTCCGGCGACGCTTATACCGACGAGGGTTACGATCATCAAAATATCCATGTCATGCTCCTTGTTTGAAAAGCGGGTACGTTTAGTCGGTTTTTCCGGAGCGCGCTTCCATGGGGGGGCGCTCCAGGGTTCCCTTGCGGAGTTTCCCCACCGGGAGTTTATCGGTTGGGATCATGTGCAGGTACTTTGCCTTCCGCGCCTCCTCCGCCTCGAGCGCCTTTTTGGCCTTCGCTATGTATTGCTTGGCTTTCTTTTCGTCCTTCTGACCGCCGAGACCCAGGTTCCACATCTTGACAAGACCCCTGCACGACGCCGAGTAACCGCTGTCGCAGGCCTTCGTCAGCGCCTTTCGGGCCGCCGGCAAGTCGTGCTTCACCTCTTTTCCCATCCACAGTATGTATCCCATGTTATTGCAGGAAAAAGGATTCCCCTTTTCACAATCCCTGGTGACTATCTCGAGCTCCTTTTCCCAGGTCAACTCCACGCCGACGTCCACGCATGATTGCTCCACACCGAGATCACAGGACTTCCTGTAGAACTCCTTTGCCTTTGCAGCGCTCTTGATGCCTCCGTATCCCTTCTTGTACATGAGGGCCAGCTCTCCGCACATCCCACCGTGACCCTCGTCGCAGCGCAGTTGAAAAAGCAACCTGCGACCTGCGTCGCCGCTCGGCACTACCTCCGGAACCACGTCGCCCGCAACTCCGTTTTCCACAGTTGTGTCCTCACCTGTGCAACCAACTGCGAGCAAACCGATCGCCCCGACGGCAAGGAACATGGTGATGAGATTTGTCATGGGTTTCTCCCAAACGCCCTTCCACGCGATTGTGCGAGGATTAATTAGACTGTATTCATTGAGCATCATGGTTGACAACAAAACCGTCAAGAAAGTCACCTCGGTACGGTTCGCGGCGGTGATTCTTGGTTTCGCTGTGCTTGGCATGACCGGCTGGTACATTGCGGCGGATCGGGAGGTGAACGATCTCGACGAAGCGGCCCGAAAAAGTCTCGGCGGCACCTACGTGGCTCTCGGAGACGGGGTGACAGGTTACGAGCTGGCCGGTCCCCGTGATGGGCCGTTGGTAGTGCTGATACACGGCGCGACGATCCCTGCCTGGGACTGGGATTTTCAGATGGACGATCTGGTAGGAGCCGGGTTTCGGGTGCTTCGGTACGACAAGTTCGGCCGAGGCAGATCCGACCGCCCGAACGTGGAATACGATCGAGATCTCTACCTGCGGCAACTGACAGAGTTACTCGACGCTCTGGGGTTGAAAGATCCGGTTGATCTCGTGGGTCACTCCATGGGTGGCGCGACAGCAACCAACTTCACCTCGACCTATCCCAGGCGCGTCCGTAGTCTCGTCCTGGTATCCCCCGTGGTGGATTCCGTGGAAAACCGCGCTCCGTTCATAATCTGCGGGATACCGATCCTGGGCCCGTTTCTGGTTCGCACGGTGATGGTGGATACGTTGACGGGTCGCGCCGCAAACCTGTGGAAAGCGGCGGAAAAGAACCCGGGCTATTACGAGCGTCTCTTTGTGCGCCAGACTACCTACGAAGGATTCGAGCGCTCTGTGATTTCCATGTTCAGAACCGACGCCGTGGGCGATTATCGCGACGCGTACCGGCGAGTGGGAGAGCTGAAAAAACCGGTGATGCTGATCTGGGGCACCGGTGATGAGGACGTCACCAGGGAAGATATCGACTTCGTGCAGCAGGTGATTCCGGATCTTCGCTTGCGAGTGCTGGACGGCGCCGGTCACTCTCCGAACGTGGATGCGAGGGAGCGATTCAACCCGCTATTGTTGGATTATCTCTTGAGATCGGCCGATTAACTGCCTGAGAACTCGGGTTTGTGACGATTGATGAAGGCGACGATTCCCGATTGTGCGTCTTTTGTATCTGCCGCGCAGGCGAGGGCGCGACTCTCCAGCTCCATCTGTGTTTCCAGGGTTTCAGTGCAGCCCGAGTGCAGGAGTCGCTTCGTTGCCCCGAAGGCCCTGGTGGGCCCGGACGCGAGTTTGCTTGCGAGGATCCTCGCCTCGAAAAGAAGCTCGGCATCGGCTACCACCTGGGCGACGATACCCCACTCCATGGCCTTATCCGCGCTCAACACCGGGTTGGTCAACGTGAGCTCCAGGGCTCGCTTGACGCCTACCATCCGTGGAAGAAAATAGGTAAGCGCCCCGTCCGGGCTGAGCCCGACTCCCGTGTACGCACTGGTGAACCGAGCCGACTCCCCGGCGATGATGATGTCGCCGACGCACGCCAGGCTGAACCCCGCGCCGGCAGCGACTCCGTTGACCGCAGTGATGACAGGGGCGTCTCCTCGCGCAAATCGGGAGATCGCCGCGTGGAGATAGGTGGTCACCTCTTTCAGGTGTGAAGTCAGCTGATCCGCGTGAGCGTAAAACGACTTGAGATCTCCGCCGGGGCAAAAGGTGTTTTTGGAACCGGTGATGATAGCAGCGCGTATCTCCGGAGCCGTGTCGCATCGTATGGCCGCGTCCATGAGATCTTTCGCGCAAGCAAGGTCCAGGGAGTTGTTTGCGTCCGGACGATTGATGGTGATCTCCGCGACGCCGCCTTTGACATTGAACAAGAGTGTCGAAAAGTTCATGTGACCCCCCTCTGGATCAACTCTCCAGGATTTTGATGAGAACGGCCTTCTGTGCGTGGAGGCGATTCTCCGCCTGGTCGAAGACCACAGACTGCGGGCTGTACATCACCTCGGATGTGATCTCTCGCCCGATCTCCGCAGGCAGACAGTGCATCACGATGGCGTCCTTCCTGGCATGAGCGACGAGATCCGGGTTGATCTGGAAACCGGCCAGCTGCTCGCCGCGCAGGGCGGCCTTGTCCTTCTCGCCCATGGACGCCCACACGTCCGTGTAGATAACGTCCGCGTCCTTCACCGCCGAGATCGCCTCGTTGTGTACCGTTACCTGAGACAGCCCGATCTTTTTCGTTTCCTCGAGGATCTTCGCGTCGGGGAGGGTCTGTGGAGAAGTTCCGATGTGCAGATCCATGGGGACGCGCTGGGCCATGCGCATCCACGAGTTGGTCAGATTGTTGCCGTCGCCCAGATAGGCGACCTTGAGGTTATCGATGGTTCCCTTGTGCTCCAGTATGGTCTGCATGTCCCCCATGAGCTGACACGGATGGAGCAGGTCGGTGAGCATGTTCACCACCGGAACATCCGAGTGTTTCGCCAGCTCCACAACATCGTTGTGGGAGAACGTGCGGAGGCAGATCACCGAGAAGTAACGCGACATGACCTTTGCGACATCGTGCACTGACTCGCGCTTGCCCAGCTCGATCTCCTTGTCGGTGATGTAGACCGTGTGCCCGCCGAGCTGCCGAAAGCCCACCTCGAAGGAACAGCGGGTTCGGAGCGATGCCTTGTGAAAGATCAGGGCGCCCACGCCGCCATTGAGCACGTTCGGGCACTCGTTGCGAGCGGTCTTTGCCTTGACCTCTATCGCCAGGTTGAGGTTTTCCCGTATCTCTTCGCTCGTGAAATCGGTGACGGAAAGAAAATCACGCTTCATGACTCTTACTCCTCTTCTTCTACCCCGATCATCTCAACTGCTTCTCGCGCGAGCTTGCCCACGGTCCAATCGAGCAGGTCTTCATCGTCCTCCCCATCGATCGTGACGGGTCGCTTGTCATCTGCCAGCCTGGTCAGCGCGGGGATGGTGTCCGGATCGCCAAGTTCGGCGAGGGCCTCGATCGCCGCGACGACCGCATCCGAGTCTTCCAGATCCAGGAACCGGGCTATTTGCCCGGAAGCTTCGGGATCTTCCATGAGGGCCAGAATGAAAGGCATCTCCTGCGCAGCGTGTCCGCCGGCCTCGAGTGCGCTGTCCACGGCCGGGAGAATCTCGGCCACGACCCCGTCACTAAACGCGAGGAGCGCCTCCCCCGAGAGCTGTCTGATGTCCATGTTGGGATGGTCCAGCCCTCTTGAGAGAATCAACGCCGCGTCCTTCTCGAGGGTGCTCACCATGTCCGTGGCCCGAACGAGTAACATGGGAACCCTGTCATCCTGGCCGGTGGATTTCATGGCCTCGTCGCAAATCACGGACAGGGCGTCGATCCGCTCCCCGATTGGAATATCCTCGAACCGGTCCATCAGGTCGCTTATCTTGTTATCCAGCCCGACAATCTCTAAGATAATTTCCTTGGCGCTCATGAGAAAAATCTCCTTTCATCAATGAACTCATTGAAGACCCGGTTCATACCAGAGGCTGGCCCCCTGTCCACTATCTTTATTCCTGCGCACTCGATCCGGGCATCGATTCTGAGTTACCCTGAGCCATGTTTCGTCTCGGCCTGTACATCGTTCGGCAGATGCTCCCCTGGATGGGCGCCTCGCTCTTCGGCGCAGCGGTAGTCTTTCTGGCCTCGCAACTTCTTCGCATCGCGCCGGTCTTCGCGGGCGCGCACGCCGGCGCTTCGGAGCTGGCCGCCGCGCTGGGTCTCCGGGTGAGTCCGGTGATCGGATGGGCGCTGACGCCCGCTTTTGCGATCTCGGTCTTTGCGGTGGCAGGGGGGATGTCGGCTCGAGGGGAGATCACCGGGCTCGACTCTGCGGGAATCGGCCGAGCGCGGTTGATCGTGGGGCCGTGTCTCCTGGGGATCCTGGTGACCGCCGCCAGCGCGTGGATCTGGCTGGAAGCGGCGCCGAGATCCCAGCGGGCGTTGCGGGAAATCGCCATGGACATTGCAGGACAGGCGCTGGTGAGCAGCGTGGAGCCGGGCCGATTTGTGGAACCCGCACGGGGCCTCGTCATGTTCGTGGACGCGGTGGATGACGGAACCTTCAAAGGGGTTCTGGTAGAGGACGCCCGGCGGGACGGCAGAGCGATCCAGATCATCGCGAGGGAGGCTACGGCAAGATTCCAGCAGGGCGATCGGACCCTCGAACTGAAGCTTCGCGACGGTCATGCATTTATGGAGAACGGGCTCGGGGTTCCACCCGCAGCGCTCGGGTTCGAGGTGCTCGAGGTGAGTGTTCCGGTGCTCGACGAGCTGGGTGAGAGGCTGGGTTTTCTTCCGTGGGTAATGTCCGTTACTACCGGGCGACTGCTGGGCGATCCTCCCGGGGGAGTGTCGACCTCTCGTTGGAGCTATGCCCTGTGGCGCCGTATCGGTGGTCCGGTTGGCTTCATGGCCATGGCGCTCGTGACCATGTTTCTCGCCTTTCGGGGGCAATGGCGACGTCGTGGAATGGCCGTCGGGGTCGCAGCCGCCATCTTTCTGGGTTATCACGTGGCGGGGCGCCTTGGCGAAAATCTGCTCGACGCCGGGATCATCGACGCGCCGGCCGCAGCGCTCGTACCTGCGGCCACGGTGCTCGTGTTCATCTCGATTGTTTACGCGACTGGATTGAGATATGAACGGGATCGTTAAAAAGGAGAATGAGCCATGACAAAGACATCGAGTCGACTTGATAAGATCAGGCCTTCGGTGACCCTGGCGGTGACGCAGAAGGCGCAGGAGCTCAGGAGTCGTGGCGTGGACGTGATTTCGTTCAGCGCGGGGGAGCCCGATTTCGCCACGCCGGGGCACATCGTGGAGGCCGCAAAAACGGCCCTCGATAAAGGGATGACGCGCTACACGCCGGTGGCGGGAATCCCGGACCTCAGACAGGCTGTTGCGGCTCAAAGTGAGGAGGTTCGTTCCGTCAGTTGCAAGCCGGAACAGGTGATCATCACAGTGGGCGCAAAACACGCGCTTTTCGGTTTTTTCCAGGCTGTGCTGGATCCCGGCGACCAGGTGGTGATTCCTACACCATACTGGGTTTCCTACCCGGATCAGGTGTTGCTTGCGGGTGGCGAGCCCGTCTTTTCGCGGACCACGGCAAAAAATAACTGGACCCTGACACCGCAGGATCTGGAGAAGATCGCCGGTCCGAAGACGAAGGCGGTGGTTATCAACACACCGTCGAATCCCACCGGCGCACTTTACTCGAGAGAGGCCACGGAGGCCATCACCGAGAAGGCGCTGTCAATGGGGCTCTGGATCATCACCGACGAGATCTACCGCGACCTCATTTACGATGGAGCCAGGCACGTCTCGCCCCTGTCCGTGGCCTCGGACGGTGGCGCGCGAGTATTCGTCGTGGACGGCGTCTCCAAGACCTTTGCCATGACAGGCTGGCGAATCGGCTGGGGAATCGGCGATCCGGACGTTATCAAGGCCATGTCCAAGATCCAGGGTCAGTCCACGTCGAACCCGGCGTCCATGGCCCAGGCAGCTGCGCTGGCAGCGATCACCACTCCGGCGGATTTCCTCCCGGAATGGCTGCGAGAGTACAGGGACCGTCGCGACGTCATGGTGCAGGGACTCGATGCCATGCCAGGGGTCGAGTGCGTGACGCCGAAAGGCGCGTTCTACGTTCTTCCGGACGTGTCCGCAGTGCTCGAACGCATGGGTGGCGACGTCACTGACGTCGACCTGGCCACCCTCCTTCTGGAGAAAGCCCAGGTGGCCATCGTGCCCGGTTCGGCCTTCGGCGCGCCGGGGCATTTGAGGTTCTCCTACGCCACCTCTATGGACGCCATCGAAGCCGGCATCATACGGGTCGGCGAAACCCTCGCGAAGTTGTAATAGCCTGAACCCGACATTTCTACTTGGGAGAGGACCCGACATTTGTACTTTGGGGTGACAATCCGACGGGGTTGCTACCTCACAAATACACCCCGCGGATCGATGAACTGATTGATCCCGCTTCCGAGCGTACCCAGGGTTATCCAGTTCAGGCCCATCATGTCATCCATGCGGGCGATGAAGTCGACACCGTTATCAACGATGTACAACCGTCCATAGGAGTCGACGAAGACGTCAGTCGTGTAGTCCAGCGGGTCAGTACCACTGTAGGATTTCCAGTTCGTCCCACTCATGTCATCCATGCTCACGACACGCCCGCTGTTTCCATCACCGACGTAGATGTGTCCACTGGAGTTGGCGAAGATGCCATACGGATAATTGAACTCGTTTGTTCCGGTGCCATAGGTGCCGAAGGTGATCCAGTTCGTCCCATCCATGTCGTCCATGCGTACGAGCCTGTGGTTGTAAGTGTCGCTGATGTAGATCTGTCCTCCCGTGGTCACGGAGATGGCGCTCGGCCAGTCGAACTGGTTGGTTCCACTCCCCGCAGTACATCCGGACGGCGGGCTGTCGCACAGCACGGTCCAGTTCGTCCCGCTCAGGTCATCCATGCGAACGATCCGATGGTTACCAGTGTCGGCGACGAAGATCCTGTCCGACGCGTCGATGGCCAGGCTCTCTGGGAAGCTGAACTGATTGGTTCCGCTTCCTGACGAACACCCGGACGGCGGGTTGTCGCACAGGACGGTCCAGTTCGTCCCGCTCATATCATCCATGCGGACGATCCGATTATTGTTCCTGTCGAGGATGTAGATCCTGTCCAGAGAATCCAGTGCGACATCGTACGGGCCGTGGAACTGGTTGGTCCCACTTCCGTTCGTTCCGAACGCCGTCCAGCCCGTGCCAGTCATGTCATCCATGCGGACGATCCGGTCGTTGTTCATGTCGGCGACATAGATCCTCAAGACAGTGTAGGAGGATTCTGCGACGGCCGAATCGACCCACCCTGTCTGGCAACCCATGGCCTTGATGACCTGGTCGACATCGATGGTCACATCCGCCGTAGCAGTTCCATCGGTGCCCGACGTCCCCGTTCCACAAGTTGGATCCGGCTGAGTGCCGTCCCCGGTCGTGTACCAGATTGTCGCGCCACTGGTCGTGGTGGTGATGGTGATGCTGGTTCCGAGATCAACATGCCCTGCGGCCGGACTGAATGCCGGCGTTGCCACTTCATCATAGTCGATATCGTAGACAGCCTCGGCAACAGTGCTATCCAGCATGCCATCCATTGCAGCGATGGCCCTGATGGTCATCGTGGTCCCGTCCCCGGCGACCGGGATCACTGCCGTGTACTCGGTCGAACTGCTCGTGGGATCGCTTCCGTCGGTCGTGTAGTAGATGGTCGCCTCCGTGGAGGTCGTCGAGATGACGACCTCTTGGTCGGCCGTGTAAGTACCTGCAACGGGATCGAATGTGGGTGAGGCCACCGTATCGGTATCCGTATCGATGTCCGTGTCGGTATCCGTATCTGTGTCCGTGTCGGTGCCCGCGTCATCTTTGCTTGATGGATCATCGGCGCACGAGTTGACCCAAACAGCCGTGAGCAGAACCGAAAGCAGCACCATCAATCTTGAATAAGACATTTTCTCACCTTTTTGTTGCGGAGCTTTTCATTTCTCCATGGATATAGTTTGGAAAAAAACATAGCATTTCCCAAGAAAATAAACGAGATTTGGCGTTGCCCCGTTTTAGTGGACAGTTTTATTATGGCGCCACAGCAGCGTGATTTTCTCTGCCGCCTATCAAACCATACTCTGACCCCTGACTGTCCGAAAACGAAAACCAACTCGTTGACAGACGATCTCGGAAGTTTTACACTTAAACAGTGTAGCACGAGAAAAGTGCTTCACGAAATAAGTGTAACGGGAAATCTGTGCGGGGCTAAATGAACGCGAGGTGCCAGCAATGAAAAATGTAACCGTCTCACTGCCTGACGAAGTGTGCAGGTGGACAAGAGTCTGGGCGGCGGAGCACGATACCAGCGTATCGGCAATGCTGAGTAGTTTCCTCAAGGAAAAAATGGAAAGTGAGCGCAATTACGAAACGGCGATGAAGTCCTTTTTGAAGCGCACTCCAAAACCCATCCATGATGAATCGGGTTATCCATCCCGCCAGGAAATCCATGAGCGATAAAACATTTGTCGATACCAATATTCTCGTCTACTCCAGAGATTCCGGTTTGCCCGATAAACAAGCCGCAGCTGCGGCCGAACTGGAGCACCTGTGGAAAAATAGAACAGGGAGAATCAGCGCTCAAGTCTGTAGCGAATACTACGTTACCGTAACGAGAAAACTCAATCCGGGTATCAGCGAGAAAGAAGCATGGAAAGACGTTGAGGCGCTGTTTGCGTGGGAGCCGTTGCCCGTCGATAAGAAGGTCATTCGCAAAGCTCGTGAGTGCCAGAAGAAATACCAGTTGTCATGGTGGGATTCCCTGATAGTCGCAGCGGCGCATTTTTGTGATTGCTCGACATTGCTTTCAGAAGATCTGAGCAACGGTCAAAACTATTTCAACATGGAGGTGCGAAACCCTTTTCTTTAGGGACCCCAAATACGAGAGGAACCCTTACGGGAGGTGTGAAATGAAGAACCTGTTATTGTTGGTGGCGGTGCTCGTTGTCGGTTGCTCCGGTTCTGATGGAGAGAGGGCGAACCACGCGGGGAACTTCTCGAAGATAATTCTGCTGGACGTGCAGGGGCTATGGGGCGGCCGGGACTTGTGGCTGTCTTCGAGCGGCACCGGGATGTGTCGGGTAGTCGACCAGTCCGGTGACAAGGCGAATCCAGGGCTCCAGGAGAAGAGATATCGAATTGCTATGTCGCCGACGGAGGTCGGCGCGTTGCGGTCGATGCTGGGGCGTTGGGATTTCGCGGCGATCGAATCGTCGTCGAGACCAGGAATCCCGGACGAGGCACGCCCGAGGATTTACCTGGATGACGGTAAGAAAGCCAACGTGGCTTACCGCTGGATGGGCGACGTCAAAAAGGGGGACGCCTTCCAGGAGATCTACGTTGCCTTGAAGAAGGTGGTCGAAACGGCGGCCGCAGAGAATCCCGTGTACTCCGGGCCGCTGAACTGGAAGTGGTATCCGGAAGGCTTCCCGCAAACGGAGATGGTTCGGTCGATGGAGGGGAAGAAGAATTAGGGTCCGAAAAGACTGCACAATAAATCTGAATGGGCTTGTTTTCCCTTGCCAAACCCCGCAGCCGCTACTAAGGTGCCAACTCTCTTCGCCGGGGCGGTACCGGCAATTGTGCTCTTGTGCTCTTGTGCTTGACGGAGGAAATGGAATGAGCATGGACGAAGTCCAGGACGACAACACCAAGGAAACCACGGAAACAGCGCCGGTCGTCGTGAAAAGCGAAGCCCGGGTCGAGCGTTCCGAGAACGAAGATCGAAACGGCGATTCGGACAGGGGCTATTCCGACAGGAATGATGACAGGCCTCCGAGGCGCAAGTCCGACTCTTATGGAGAGGCCGTGCTGTGCCGTCCCCTCGAGGTCGTCGTCAGAGACGATCGCGTGGAGCGGGCTATTCGCCAGCTCAAGAATCGCCTGGCTCGCGAGGGTGTACTGCGCGAGCTAAAAAACCGCAGGCACTATTTCAAGCCCAGCGAGCTCAAGCGTATCAAACGCCGTGAGGCCGAACGCCGCCGTCGCAAGCAAGCCCGGCAACGCAACGCCAAGAAATAAGTCCCGCCTCCCCTCAAATTGTCGACTTTTGGAATGCTCCGTGCATTTTCACATGGGGTGACATCGCTCTTCATGCTATGAAGCCTTCTTCATCATGTGGATGGACATTATATTATTGGTTGGCGGTGGTATCGGTGTATGGCTCGGCGCCGAGGGTATGGTGCGCGGATCCATCAAGCTGGCCGCATATCTTGGCGTCCCTTCTCTCATCATCGGCCTCACGGTCGTGGCCTTCGGAACGTCCGCCCCGGAGTTGGTGGTCAGCGCTTTGGCATCTGCAAGGGGCCACAGCGAGATCGCGCTCGGCAACGTCATCGGCTCCAACATAATCAACATCGCCCTGGTCCTGGGAATCTCGGCGCTCATCGCTCCCATCGCGGTCGCAACAGAGGTATTGAGGAGAGATATACCTATCGTGGTGGGTGTCACCTTCGGCGTCGTGGTC
This sequence comes from Deltaproteobacteria bacterium, assembly GCA_030591725.1. GTDB lineage: Bacteria > Myxococcota_A > Polyangia > JAAYKL01 > JAAYKL01 > JAUVAN01. Next base: position 23,844 of record JAUVAN010000004.1, on the reverse strand, counting down.
ATGGTGATGGTGGGCAGCTCCGTGAGTCGTATCGACGGGGTGATCCTCCTGGTCATATTCGTCGGCTACATGGTGTTCAGCTACAAGCTGGCGATGAGGGAACAGCAGCGAACCACCATGGCGCCCGGCTGGAAACGCCCGGCCCTCAAGGCGCGTCACATCTTGTTTCTGATCGGCGGCATAATCATCATCGCAGTGGGAGCGGAGGGAATGGTGGAGGGGGCGGTGGGTATCGCCGAGGCTTTTGGGATCAGCAAGCGTGTCATCGGGATGACCATTGTGGCTTTCGGCACTTCGATTCCCGAGCTGGCCGCGTCGGTGGTCGCCGCAAAAAAGGGGGAGTCGGATCTCGCGCTGGGAAATGTTGTTGGCTCCAATCTGTACAACATGACGCTCATTCTCGGTACGGCCGCCATGATTTCGCCGATCCCTGTGACCCTGAATCTCCTGTCGCCGGAGATCATTTTCTTCGTCTTGACGGTTCTCGTTCTCATTCCTCTCGTCCGTGTAGGGTGGCGGCTCGGGAGGACGGACGGGATCATTCTCCTGGCGTTGTACGGCGTCGCAATCTTCTTCGTTTTCGCATGAGCCCCGCCCCAAAAAGGTCAGTATGAAAACCTCGATCAAGCAACTGCCCAATGGATTGACAATCATTCTTAGAGAGTCCCACGCTGCACCGGTGGTGGCGTTCCAGGTGTGGATCAGAGCAGGGCAAGCGGACGAGCGCCCCGAGGAATCAGGCCTGGCCCACGTTCTCGAGCACATGCTCTTCAAGGGTACGCAGCGCCGACCGGTGGGCGAGATCGCCAGGGACGTTGAGCGCGCCGGTGGATACGTCAACGCGTGGACTTCCCACGACGAGACTGTTTATCACGTGACCATGGCGAGCCGCTTCGCCGCAAAGGGCATAGATGTGCTCGCCGACGCGGTCCAGAACGCGGCCCTCGATGGAGATGAGCTGTCCAGCGAACTGCAGGTGATCCTGGAGGAGATTCGCATGGGCGAGGACAGCCCTTCCCGGGTAACGACCGAGATGCTTTTTTCCGAGGTGTTTCGCAAGCACCATTACGGGTCACCCGTGATCGGCAATGCAAAGATCGTTCGATCTTTTGACCGCAAGATTGTCCAGAAGTTCTACCGTCGTTGGTATGTGCCCGGGAATACCGTGGTGGTTGTCGTCGGAGATTTCGAAGAGAAAGCCATGCTGGACCTGACGAGGAAGGCTTTCTCGAAATGGCCCGCAGCGAGAATTCCCCGCCGCACGACGCGAAAGCCACAGCCCGCTCAGCGTAGTATCAGAAGGGCGCACCGTGTGCTCCCTGTCTCCGAAGCAAATCTCGCCATCGGTTTTCCCATACCCGGATTCGCTCACGACGATATTCCCGCGCTGGATCTCCTCGCGGCGATCCTGGGTCAGGGCGCGAGTTCGAGGCTGGAGTCTATCGTTCGCAGGAAGATGGGCCTCGCCAGCGACGTGAGGGCCTTCTCATTCACCCTGAAAGACGTCGGTGTTTTCGCCGTCTTCGCAGTGGCGCCTCCGGGCAACCTTACGGAGCTCACCCGGGCAATCTCCACGCAGGTGTTCGAACTCGCCGCGAAGGCCATTTCTCCGAGGGAGGTTGAAAAGGCACGGGCGCTCCTGATGAGCGAGTCGACGTACGCAGAGGAGACAGTGGACGGTGTTGCGAGAAAGCTCGGTTACTATGGCCTGCACTCGGGTGACGTGGAACTCGAGCGCCGCTACGTGGCAGGGCTCGCTACTGCCCAACCCGGTCAACTCCTTGAGGTGGCGCGCAGATACCTGACCCCCGCTGTCGCCAGTATCGCCGCGACGGTTCCCGATCCCGCTCACAGGGCATTCGAGGAGAAGGTCGGATGGGTTCGGACAAGGCGGGGAACCCCGGAGATCAACAGCGCAAAGCTGAACGACGAGCTCACGGGCGCGCTCAAACAGGGTGCGAAAGCGGCCGCCAAAACGGTCAAGACCTCTTCTGGACCCGAAACCATAATTCACAAGCTCAGCGGCGGTGACACGCTGATCATCAAGACTGACACCACATCCAGAATCGTGGCGGCGCGCGCGGCTTTCATGGGGGGCCTCCGGCATGAGCGTGCTTCCCAGTCGGGTCTGGCCATGCTGCTGTCCAATTCCCTGACGCGGGGAACAACCACAAAGGACGCCCGACAGATCGCAATGGAGATGGATTCGCTGGCCTGTTCGGTGGCCGGCTTTGCCGGGAGAAACACCTTCGGCGTATACGGGGAGTTTCTCTCTCGCAACTTCTCCGAGGGGTTTGCGTTGATGTCCACGTGCCTGAGGCAACCCGTTCTTGACGAGGAAGAGATTGACCGGGAGAAACAACTTCTGCTCGACGAGATCCGGATGAGTCGGGACAACCTGGATTACCAGGCCTTCAAGCTGTTCCAGGAGACGCTCTTTCGCAAGCACCCGTACGGGAGATCCATGCTCGGCACTGAAAAGACCGTGCGCGACCTGACACCCGGATCATTACGAGGATATCTCGAGAGAGCGACCGGCGCCGGGAGGATGGTCCTGGCGGTGGTGGGCGGCGTCGATCCCCAGGAGGTCATCGATCTTGCGGAGAGACACCTGGTGACCAAATCCAACGAAAAAAAACCACACCGTGATCCGGCAGACTGGAAACCCGGGAAGGGGCCGCGCGGCCTGGCGAAGACCATGCCCAGGGAACAATCACACCTGGTGGTGGGATTCCCCGGCACTACCATCAATTCGTCGGACAGTTTCGCCATGGATGTCCTCGTCGAGATCCTCGGTGGTCACGGTGGGAGGCTGTTCTCGCGGGTGAGGGAGAAATTGGGCCTGGCATATTCCGTCACGGCGGTCTCCATGGAGGGAATCGAGCGGGGGTATCTCGTCCTGTACGCGAGCACCGGCCCCGGGCAGGAGAAGCAAGTGGTGGACGCAATGCTCAACGAGGTGGAGCGGATTCGCGAACACCGACCCTCCGCTTCGGAGATGAGCCGTGTCAAGCAGCACCTGATCGGCACGCGGGCCATCGGGAGTCAGAAAGCGGGCGCCAGGGCCGGGAGCGCCTCTCTGGGATACCTGTACGGCCTCGGAGCCGAGATGGACGAGGAGTATCCGGGAAAGATCCGTCGAACAAACGCTGACGACGTGGTGGAGGCGGCCAGGGCCTACCTGGTAAGGAACCGCATGATCGTCACCTGCGTCGGCCCACAAGCGAACAAGCTGGTTCTTATCTAGGTCGGAAACCCATATTGCACGAAACTCAGATCACCGCTCGAACCGCAATATGACGATCATCATTCTTGAACTCATTATATCACTTTATGTTGTTCGTTCACTTTGATATGGAGTGAACTCAGGTAGGAGAACAACGGGGCGAGGCCCCATTCAAAAGCAGTAGAGGAGGCCGATAGTGAAGATCCTCGTTACGATGAAGCGGGTCGCGGACCCGGACAACGCAAACAAGGTCAAGATATCCGGCGACGCCACGCAGGTGACGTCGGAAGGGCTCGAGTGGAAACCCAACCCCTTCGATGAGTACGGTGTGGAGGCGGCGCTGCGTATTTTGGAGGATGGTGTCGGATCCGGCAAGCTCCGCGGTGAGGTGGTAGTGGTCACCATCGGCCCAGAAGAGGTCACCCAGCAGATCCGCCAATGCCTCGCCATGGGCGCCGATCGCGGAATCCTGGTGTCGGGTGATGATGACAAATTGGACGCCATGATCGTCGCTCGAACAATGGCCAAGCTCGTGGAGAAGGAGCAGCCCGATCTGGTAATAATGGGCAAGCAGGCAGTCGACGGCGACTCCAATCAGGCGTCCCAGATGCTGGCGGAGATCCTCGGATGGCCGCAGGCCACCTTTGCCGGCCACGTGGAGGCTCCCGAGGATCTGTCCAGCCTGACCGTCACCCGCGAGGTTGACGGCGGCGCCGCAAAGGTCAAGGTCGCATTTCCCGCAGTGCTCTCGGTAGACCTGCGAATAGTCACCCCCACCGGTGTCAATAACAACGTTGCCACAGGCAAGGATTACCAGGAAGGGCCGCGTTATGCTTCACTGCGAGGCATCATGAAGGCCAAGAAGAAACCCATCGACAAGCTCACCCTCGATGACCTTGGAGTAGACCAGACGCTTCAGGTTCGAACCGTGAGTTTCACCCAACCCGCCGCGCGCAGTGCAGGCGTGATCCTGGAAACAGTTCAGGAGCTCGTTCAAAAGCTCCAGGACGAAGCCAAGGTACTGTAGACAAGGAGGATGTCATGGGTAACGTACTGATAATTGCACAAATTCAAGACGGTGAGGTCAAGAAGGCCACCAATTCAACCGTGACCTTTGCCACCGAGGTAGCTTCTCACATCGGCGGCACTTACAGCATACTCGCTCTTGGCGACGATCTCTCGGGACAATCGGAAGCCCTCGCGGCTCTGGGCGCCCAGAAGGTCTTCCTGGCGCAGGCGGACGGTCTCGACAATGCACTCGCGGAGCGCTGGGCGCCGATCATCGAGAAGGTTGTCGTGGACGGCGCCTTCCAGATGGTGGTCAGCCCGGCCTCGTCCACAGGCAAGGACGTGCTACCTCGCCTGGCTGCGCGTCTGGGTGCAGGGATGGCCAGCGAGGTGGTCCAGGTGGCATTCAACGACGGGAAGCTCAACTACACGCGTCCCATGTACGCGGGCAACGTGAACGGCACTGTCGTTATCGATACGCCGATAGAGATCCTCACCATTCGCCCAACGGAATTCGAGGCCTTCAGCCCGACCGGCGCAAGCCCGGTGGAGAAGATCGACGTGCCGCAGGCCCCCGAGATTCTGGGCAAGATAGAGTTTTTGGGCTTCGAAAAGGCAGAATCGACGCGCCCGGATCTGGCCGAGGCGGGAGTCGTCGTGTCCGGTGGCCGTGGTCTGAAATCGGGGGAGAATTTCAAGCTGATCGAGGATCTTGCCGACCTCCTCGGCGGCGCCGTCGGGGCTACCCGTGCCGCAGTGGATGCCGGTTATATCCACAACGACTTCCAGGTGGGTCAGACAGGCAAGATCGTTGCCCCTGACCTCTACTTCGCCGTGGGCCTCTCCGGAGCGCTGCAACATGTTGCCGGCATGAAGTCCTCAAAGGTGATCGTGGCGATCAATAAGGACGAGGAGGCTCCGATCTTCCAGGTCTCCGATTACGGGGTCGTGGCCGATCTCTTCAAGGCTCTGCCCGAACTGTTGGAAGAGATCAAGAAGGTCGCCAAGTAGCCTGCATAAGTCGCCAGCCTGCTTTTTTTCGGATCCCTCCTTTGAAAGTCCCGTATAATTCAATTTGATTAAACATTAACGGAGGGAAGAATGACTGCCTTGAAATGGAACTTGGTTCTCATGATTTGCGCTTGCGCGATGTGCCTGGGCTGCGACACGGTGGAGAAAAACGAGGTTGACGGAGGAACGGATTCAGATTCCGACACCGACTCGGATACCGACTCGGACACTGATTCCGACACTGACTCGGACACCGATTCCGACACCGATTCCGACACCGATTCCGACACCGACTCGGACACCGATTCCGATACGGATTCCGACGGTGAGATATGGGGTAACCTCACCATCGAGGGCGGCGGCCCGGCCACAACGGCACAGGTTACGGCCATGAGCACGACCCTGTACACCTCATACGGACCGGTAAATTCCGACTCCAGCGGCGATTACATTATTACGGGATTGCCGGCGGACACGTACGACCTGTGTGCCTACCAGGATATCTATGCTGGCGAGGTCTTCGGCGTGGTCGTGGCCGAGGGCGCCTCAGTTGAGCAGGACATCGATCTGACGGAGATGACCGCTGACGCGCCGTATATTTACCTCTACCCCGAGCAAGGACAGAACGTGAGCGTCACTCTGTCGCCAAACCCGGTAACCAGCATCGTTGCTTCGGATCCGACCTACGGAACCGGCTGGAACGTATGGGCCGAGCCGACCGGGTTGATTGACGGCACGTACGACTACCTGTTCTACGAGTCTACCGTGATATGGAATTTCCAGGAGACCGAGGGGTGGGTCGTAAACGGGACCGAGATCTTCGACTGGTTCGACGACAACCTCCCTCTGATGGGACTCAACGCCGACGAGATCCAGGATTTCTCGGACTACTGGTCGGTCAACCTGCCCAGCGCTCCTTGCTACAACGTGTTTCCGCAGCCGGTCCCGATCATCGATCAGAATATGGGCGTCTCCATCACCCCCACCCCAGACAGCATGCTTCGGATCTGGCTGATGGTTGAGGGTTCACCCATCTGCGGCGTCCTGGCCACACCCAGTCCCTCAACCTTCACCCGCACCGGTTTCACCGTGGTGGAGTGGGGAATGGTCATCAACTGGAATACCTTCTAGGTTGAGCGGTTTCGTCGGTCACTCGCCCTTGGGGTGGCAGTCCGCGCATCCGGCCGAGATGCCGTTTTCCTTGTGACAGGCGATGCAGATCTTGTGATAGATTTTCTTGGCGTCAGCTGTTTCGCTGTGACAGTTGCGGCAGGACGGATCATCGAGGCCCTGGTGATGGCACTTGGCGCATGGTTCGCCGAGTTCCTGGTGTGCGCTGTGCGGAAACGGGGTGCCCGACTTGGCCTTTTTCGCGTGGTCAATGAGGATCTTTTCCGGGCCCTTGCTTTGTTCCTCGTCCTTTGCCGGCTCTGCGGTTCCGGCGTCGGCGGCCTGCGCGGTGGGTGCGCTGGGTGCCGGCTGCTCCTGCGGCGCTGGTTTTTCCGCCGCTTTTTCCTCTTTGGGCTCGGGACTCGGGATCTTTGGCGAGCCCTGCTTGTGACAGTCGCCGCAATCTACAGGCGGGGTTCCCGTCCCGGCCATCTTTACCCGGTTGTGACATCCTACACAGCTCAGGTGATAGGCTCGCTCCAGGGTAAGGCTGCCGGGCAGGCGGGCCGGCGTGCGGCCACCGTGGCAATCCGCGCATTTGACGGGAGCTATTGAATCCGGGTCGCTCTTCTTGATAGCCTGGTGACAACCATTGCACTTGAGGTGAAATGCCCGCTTGGTTTTGGGGATAACCTTGCCATCGTCGGCTTTCGTCGCAATCTTTTCATGGCACTCGGAGCAACCAATGAGATCGCCGGTGTGGTGGCACTGGGTGCACGCGGTCTTGTAACCGCTGGACGAAGCATGCGTGAAGTGATTGAACGCGACCGGGGCCGTCGCAGTCGGGTCATTCCCGAAGAGAAGCATGTTGTCGTCGGGTCCGGCATGGGCCGGGTCGTATGTCTTTTCGACTGGGTAGTGACAGCCCTCATCCGCACAACCCTGGGCCGGATCTTCGTCCCGGGGCGTTGTGTGATGGCACTCGCGGCAGGGGATGCCGTATCCCTTTTTACTGTTCGAGGCATGTGTAAAGTGCGTGAACGCAACCTTTCCCATGTCGCCGGGCACGCCGGAAAGCTCGGTGGAGTCGTCCGGTCCATTGTCCCCTGGATCTTCGTCTCCGTCCGGGATCCTCTTGAACGGTGCCTGTTTCGCGGCCGAAGGCTCTTTGGATGCGGTTTCCTGATCTGTACATCCCCAGACAAACACCACGCCGCAAATCACGGCCCAGCCGAACCAAAGCGGTCTTCTCATGACGCCTTCTCCCTGTAACCCTGATAACAGACCTCGCCGCATTGCAGGCAGCGCTCGCTCTCTTTTTTGGCCATCTCTTCGGTAATTCCGAGTTCAACCTCGTTGAAGTTCATGCGCCGCTCGTCAACGGAGAGTTCGATCATCTTTGCGCGTTCTGATGTATCGAGCTTGATGCCCTCATCTATGCCGGGAAGCTTTGGCGCCTTGGCGTACCAGTTGGAAGGCAAGGTCATTTCCTCACCCATGAGGAACAGATTGATGGACCGCGCCGCGAAACGACCGTCTCTGATCGCCTCCACCGCAGTCGCCGCACCGCGCCATGCGTCGCCGCCAGAGAAGATATTGGCAACATCGGTTTGCATTGTGCCATCGGCGGCCACGATTGAGTTCCACTTGGTGCGGTTCAACCCGGTCGCGACACCCTCTGCGTCCAGGCAGGTGAGATCAGGTGATTGACCGATCGCGCTGAAGACGTTGTCCGCCTGGATGTTCGATTCCGAGCCCTCTATCGGCACCGGGCGTCGGCGTCCGGATGCGTCAGGCTCGCCCAGTTCCATCTTGAGGAACTCCATGGCATCGAGCTTGCCGCCCGTGCCGATAAGCTTGGTTGGGGCAGCCAGGAAGTGGTATTTGATTCCCTCGTGCTCGCCCTCGTCCACCTCGATGTCGTTGGCCGGCATCTCCTTGCGGGAGCGTCTGTAGAGCAGGTAGACGTTTTCTGCGCCGAGCCGCCAGGAGGTGCGCGCCGCATCCATTGCCGTGTTGCCGCCGCCCACGATGATCACATCGCTACCGACCGGCGTTTCTTCTCCGAGACCGCGCTTGATCAGGAATTCGGTGCCGCTTGCCACCTGGGGAAAGTCCTGCTCTCCGGGGACGCCCAGACGCCGTGAGTCCCAGGCTCCGACCGCGAGGAAAATTGCGTCGTATTCCTGCTCATAGAGATCTTCGATGGTGAAGTCCTTGCCGAGCGCCTTGTCGCACTCGAGCTCAACACCCAGCTCGAGGATGCCGCCGATCTCCCACTCGAGGGTTTTCTTCGGCAGGCGGTACTCGGGGATGCCGTAGAGGAGCATCCCGCCGGGCTTGGGCATGGCCTCGAAAACCTTGACGTAGTAACCCATGCGGGCCAGGTAGTAGGCGCAGGTCAGGCCTCCAGGTCCCGCGCCGATGATGGCTACTCGCTTGCCGTTTGAGGGCAGGACTTGCGGCAAGAACCTCTTGCCTGAATTCATCTCGAAGTCTGCGGCAAACCGCTTGAGGTGATTGATGTTTACCGGCTCGTCTATATCGTTACGCCGACAGACCGACTCACAGACATGCGGGCAGACGCGTCCGCAGACCAGCGGGAACGGGTTGCTCTCCTTGATGATGCATACAGCTTTCTCGTAATCGCCTCGTCCGATTGCGGCGATGTACGCCGGAATATCGATCTGCGCCGGACAGGTCGCCTGGCAAGGGGCCACGCAATCGTCATCGGTCTGGACATGAGTGAACTTCCGGCTCGGCGTCTGTACCCGGATGATCCCCTTGGGGCAGATCCGCTCGCAGGCGCCACAGGCGGTGCATTTTTCCTTGTCCACCGCGGGCAGGCCGTCCGCGCCTCTGTATAGAGCTCCGAACTGGCAGGCGCTTATGCATGTGCCGAATCCCAGGCAGCCCATGGAACAGACCTTGCCGCCGCCGTTTACCAGAGCGGCCGCCCGGCAATCCTCGATCCCGTCGTAATCGAACAGGAGATGGGCTTTCCTTACATCGTATTTGCATCCCAACTCGGCGATCCCAACCTCGCCTTCCTCCGCCGACAGGCCCATGATCGCGGCCACTGCCTCGGCGCATTCCTGGCCACCCACGACGCATACGTTTGGTCCGGCCTTGCCCTTGACCACTGCCGTCGCTGCTGCCGCGCAGCCTGTATAGCCGCAACCGCCACAGTTTGCGCCGGGAAGAACCTCGTCGACTTCGACCACCTTGGGGTCGATGTACACGGCGAAAACCTTGGCGGCCACACCCAGGCCGATTGCTGAGATCATGCCGATTCCGCCGATGACAAGCGCTGCTGCTAGTACTTCCATTTGTCTATCCTCCGAGCTTCATGAAACCCTGGAAGGCCAGGGCCATCAATCCGGCGGTGATGAGGCCCGATACGGTGCCCTGAAGTGCCTTGGGCATTCGCGAAAGGGCGAACCGCTCCCTGAGCCCGGCGAACAGAACCAGGGCCAGGCCGAACCCGACCGCCGAGGCAAAGGAGAAGACCACGGTATTTGCGAAATCGTAATCCTCTTTGATATTGATGATCGCCACGCCGAGCACGGCACAATTGGTGGTGATGAGCGGCAAAAATATCCCGAGTGCGCTGTAGAGCGCGGGAGCTGTCTTTTGCAGTACGATCTCCACCAACTGAACGAGCGCGGCTATTACCAGGATGAACGCGATTGTTTGCAGATATTCCAACTCGAGTGGAACGAGCACGTACCACTGGACCGCCCAGGTGATCACTCCCGCGAAAGTCAGGACGAAAATAACCGCCATGGCCATCCCGGTCGCCGTGCTCATTTTTTGAGAGGTTCCCAGGAAAGGACAGTTGCCCAGGAACTGAGCCAGAAGGATGTTGTTGACCAGGACGGCGTAAACGACGAGAAGTAGGTATTCGGTCATGATTTTCTCCTCACGCGGCCTTGGACCTGGCTGATCGTTCACTTATTAGATTCATCAATAGAAGCATTGCTCCCAGACAGACAAACGCTCCGGGAGGATCGACCATGAATTTGAATAGAAACTCACGGCCCTCTCCGAGCGGGATGATTGTTAAATCCAGATTCGCCTGGGCGAACATGGTCAGCTTGCCGGTGCCGAGCAATTCTCGAAGGGCGCCGAGCACGGCGAGTGCCAGGGTGAAGCCGAGTCCGATGCCCAGGCCGTCGAGCAGGGAACGCCCCACTCCGTTTTTGGAGGCGAACGCCTCCGCCCTGCCGAGGATGATGCAGTTGACGACGATGAGCGGTATGAAGACTCCCAGCGTTTCAGAGAGCATCGGTGTGTAGGCCTTCATGACAAGCTCGGTGATCACGACGAAAGTGGCGATGATCACGATGAAGGTTGCGATGCGCACCTTGGGTGGAATGACATTCCTCAATGCCGAAATAAAGATGTTTGAGCAGACGAGCACAAACGTGGTGGCCAGGCCCATGCCCCATCCGCCTTCGAGCGATTTGGTCACCGCCAGGGTAGGGCATAGTCCGAGCACCAGCCGGAAGGGCGGTATCTGCTCCCAAAGGCCCTTGGTGAACTCCTGGGTCAATGTCTTCATGTTCACGCCTTCCTAATTCGCCGCGGCCGAGTCCACGTTTTTTTCCACGAGCACAGTCGCCCTGTTTACCGCCGCAGTGAATGCCACCGACGAAACCGTTGCTCCGGAGATGGCGTCCACCTGCCCGCCGTTCGAGCGCATTGCGACTCCATCCGAGTAATTCATTCCGCCAAACTGCTGGATAAACGGCTCGGCATCGTTGGAAACGCGGGCTCCAAGGCCCATTGTCTCGGATTGGCTCAGCGTCTTTACGCCGAGGATCTTCTTGTCGTCGAGGCTGAAAGCCGTGAGCACCTCTATGTCGCCGCCGAAACCTGCGGCCTTGGTCTGGAGCGCCGCGACCACGGTCTTGCCGCCCTTTTTACCCAAAAACAGAGTGGTGACTTGCTTTCGGCCGCGGGCGTCCTTGCCGAGGTCGAGAACCTGTCGATCCTCAATGCAATCGTTTTCCAGATCGAGCCCGTCGAAAAACTTGTCGAGGCTGGGTTTGATCTTTTGTTCCAGGATGCGTTTTTCAATAATCGGAGTGGTCATTCCTTTAACCCCGGACAGAGCCAGGCCGGCGAGGAACGCCACGACGCCGAGCACGACCGCCATGAACCAGATTTTGTTACGCATGGCTCGCCACCTTTCCGAAAGGCGTGGGGGTGATGCGGTCAAAGATCGGTGTCGCCAGTGACATGATCACGATGGCCCACGGCACGGCCCCGTAAGGAAGGCCCGCAATTCTGAGCAGCACGGCCAACCCGCCGCCGATCAAGCCAAACAGGAACATGCCCCACGGGGTTACGGGTGTCGACGACCAGTCGGTGCACAGGAAAAACGCGCCGAACATGGCCGAGCCGGTGAACAGGTGAAAAGACGCAGAAGCGCAACCGCTCGGGTCGAGCGCGTGGCCGATCCCGGCGGCAAGGCCCATGCCGATCAGAAATCCGAACGGCGCCTGCCATCGGGAGACCCGGCGCAGGATCAAGAACAACCCCCCGAGCAAGAGGAGCAACGGGGAAATCACGCCTATCGGCCCGACCTGTTTGCCGAGGAAGAGGTCTGCGGTTTTGTATTCGGCCTCGTCGCTGGGGTCGATGAGTACCGCGTCACGCGGGAATTCAGCATCGGCCGCGCCCTGCGCCTTGAGCTCGATTGGCGCGGTGGTCGGCTGGACATAGCTCTTTATCTCGTTCGGCCAGGAGGTCGCGACGATCAACAACCCCACGAGCGCTGGATAAATGGGTGCTCCGCCCAGAGGACCGAACGGCATCTTGCCCACCAGGATGGCCATTGCCGCTCCCACGATTACGAGCCAGAACGGTGCGCCGGCCGGCACGAGCAGGGCGAGCACGAGGCCAGTGAGCACTGCGTGGCCGTCACCCAGAGAGGACGTCTTCCCGGCCAATCGGCTGATCAACGCTTCGGTACCGCACGCGGCGGTGATTCCAACCGCGACGAGCGCTACGGCATCGAGGCCGAACTGATAGAATCCCCAGAGAGTAGCCGGCATGAGAGCCGCTATCGTAGTCACGATCATGCGGCGCACGGTGCGGCCGTTTTTTATATGAGGGGATATTGAAACGACAAGTCGTTGATTTGTCATGATTCCGACCTCCGCGTGGAGAGCAACTCAGTTTTGCCCTGAACCATGAACTGCACCATCGAGCGGCCGGCCGGGCATACATATGCGCAACAGCCGCACTCGATGCACGAGAATAAATGCGCCTCTTGCGCCAGATCCCACGAGCTGAACTCGCAGTACCTGGAGAGCATCCCGGGCGTGAGGCGTATTGGGCATACCATCGCGCACAGGCCGCAACCGACGCACGGATCGTTGACCGCCAGGGTCACTTGATTCTGGGCGAACAGCGTTATTGCGGGAATCTCCTTGGTGAGCGGAAAATCGAGAGTGTGGTGGGCGAGACCTTTCATCGGTCCGCCGAGCACCATTTTTCCGATATTTTTCTCCTGGCCTGCGGCCGAGACGATATCGGCGAGCGGTGTGCCCAGCCGCGCTTTGAATACGCCTGCTCCGGCCGGGCCGTAGACCGTTATAAGTCTGTCTACCACCGGCCGCCGGTCTCGCACGGCGAGGGCCGTTTGCAGTACGGTGTCCACATCCAAAACCAGGATGCCGTTTTCGTGCACTCTCTTGAAGGCGGTGTCGGGCTCCTTGCCGGAAACCGCCCGGGCTACCATCGGACTGGAGAGGTCGGGATAGTTGGCCGCGTCCAGGCGCAAAACAACGTAATCGTTTTCTTCAGCCAGCTTGTCCACGCCGGGCGAATTTTGCTTGTTATCGAGCACGAAATGAATTTGCTCGGCGCCGGTAATCGCAGCGAGCACCTTGACTCCGAGATCGAGATCTGCGGTTTCATCGCCGATTGTTGCGGTCAGGGCCGCGAGCGCGTTGAGGTGTGGATCCTGGTCGGCAAAGCGCACGGCGATGTGCCTGACCGGCTTGGCGACCGTGGATCCGGTGGAGAAGAGATGCCCGCGCGGAGACATGGCCTCGTCTATGACTTGTGCCAGGGACTTGGTCTCGCCGCCTTCGCGGATGACACCGCCGCAGCGAATGCGTTCGAGCAGTTCGTCTGGGCTTGCAATCAACGGTTTGTCATCTCGGTCGGGCTCTATCCAGGTGTCCTTGCCATCGCCTTCGATGACCAGCGCCTTGACCGTGGTCCCGTTGGGAAAATGCAGATCTTCGATCGCCGTTACTTCGCCACTGATCGAAGCGTGGAGGTCAGCCCCGCTATTGGAAGCGCCTCGGGCGAGCGTCTGCCCTACCTCGACCGCATCTCCAATTTCGATTGATAGCTCGGCGGGTGGACCGCTTCCCTGTTGAAGCGGCAGTACCACCCGTTCGGAAGGAGGAATCTGCTCGATCTTCCCGGATGTTACCTGCCGGGATAGCTTGATGCCTCTGCTAAAGAATGAAATATCCATGTCTGATAGCATCCTTCGTACAGATGAAAACACAAATGTTGTTTTGCCCAGAATCGCATCAAAGTCATTTTGCTTTTACGCCCAAGAAAGCCAATGCACTTACCAAGAGAAAGGACACTTTGCATTGCATATATAGAAAAACGCAATATCGTCTGTGGGTGAAAGTGTCAAGAACGCGGGAACAGAATTAGCCTGGAAGGAGTGGCAAAATGAAATGGCTGAGCTTCTATCACCCAGACGGAGAACGCCCGGGCGTTCTCGTGGGCGACGATCAGGTCCTCGACATCGTTGGCCAATGGCCCCAATGGCCGCACAGCTGGCGTCGACTTCTGGCTGCCGGCATTGATAAAGAGATCGCGCGGCAAGTGGACGCGGGCAGCTTCGAGAGCCGGCACATACAGCCGCTATCTTCGATTCGGTTTGCTCCTCCCGTGCCGGATACCTCCAAGGTTGTGGCGCTCGGTCGCAACTACAGCGCCCACGCGGCGGAGCAGAACCGGCAGGCCTCGGAAAAGCCGATGCTCTTTGCCAAGGCAACGAGCTCACTGGTGGGGCACGAGGCGACAGTGATCGTTCCGACCCACGAGAGCAAGCCGGATTTCGAGGCCGAGATGGCGCTGGTCATCGGGCGCACTGCGAAAGCGGTTGAAGTCAGCGATGCGCTCTCTCATGTTGCGGGAGTAACGGCGTTTAACGATGTCAGTGGCCGTGAGGCGCAGTTCGGTGATCGCCTCTGGTTTCGCGGCAAGGGATTCGACACCTTTGGGCCGGTTGGTCCATGGGTCGTGTCCAGTGATGAAATAGGCGACCCTGACGATCTGAGCATCAAGATGTTTGTCAACGGTCAGGTTCGCCAGGAGGCTCGAACTGCGGAGATGGTTGTTTCCTGCGCCGAGATCATTGCCTACGTGTCATGTCAAATGACGCTCTTCCCCGGCGATATCATTGTCACTGGAACTCCGGCCGGGGTAGGGGTGTTTGGCGATCCTCCGGTCTTCCTGCAGGACGGTGACAGAATGGAAGTGCATCTCGAAGGAGTGGGTATTCTCGCCAACTCCGTCAAGCGCGAGATGGGATAGTATCCAGTCCGGGTAAGATCTTCATATTTTTCCATATTTTCGCGATAAAACTCATTTTTCACCTCGTTCCAAAGGAACGTTTGCGCAGTATTGCAAAAAGGAAAAATTGATGGCATAGCCAGTTGAATCTTAAGGAAAAGTTTGGACTTGGTGCGCAATTCTTGGGCCGTTGAGAAGCAGCGGCATGTAGGAAAATGCCACATGGAGAACCTCAAAACGAAATCGCAAAGTGATAAAGATCATAAGTAAAATCGGGAAAAAGCAAAACGGGAAGAGGGTGATTGTTTCCCGTTTCAATCAAGGAAATGAAGAAAGAGAGGCACGGCAATGGGTAAGAGCTTGGCACGGAAAATCATTGAGCAGCACATCGTAGAAGGAAAATGGGATCCCGGAAAAGAGATCGCCATTCGCATCGATCAGACCTTGACGCAGGATGCGACCGGGACGATGGCGTACTTGCAGTTCGAGGCGATGGGCATCAAACGTGTCAAGAACGAACTTGCCGTAAGTTATGTTGATCACAATACAATTCAGATAGGTTATGAAAACGCGGATGACCAGAAATACCTGCAAGGGGCGGCCGCGAAGTACGGAATCTATCTTTCCCGTTCCGGCAACGGCATCTGCCATCAGGTACACCTCGAGCGATTCGGCAAGCCGGGCAAGACATTGCTCGGCTCCGACAGTCATACGCCCACGGGCGGCGGCATCGGAATGATTGCCATGGGCGCCGGAGGCCTGGACGTGGCGGTTGCCATGGGCGGCGGCGCTTTCTATCTCACCTGTCCCAACGTCGTCAAAATCAACCTGACGGGCAAGCTGCAACCATGGGTAGCAGCAAAGGATGTCGTGCTCACGGTTCTGAAGATGTTCACCACAAAGGGTAATGTGGGCATGTTGTTCGAGTATGGCGGCCCCGGCGTGGCAACCCTTTCGGTTCCCGAGCGCGCCACGATCACCAACATGGGCGCCGAATGCGGTGTCACAACCTCGATTTTCCCCAGCGATGATGAGACACGCAAGTTCTTGAAAGCGCAGAATCGCGAGGGCGACTGGGCGGAGTTCAAGGCCGACGACGACGCCGAATACGCCAAGGTAGTAGAGCTGAACCTCAGCGAAGTCGTGCCGCTGGCGGCAGCGCCTCACAGCCCGGGCAACATCAAGACTGTAAAAGAGCTTGCCGGCATGCATGTCGATCAAGTTTGCGTTGGAAGCTGTACCAATTCTTCATATGTCGATCTCACTACCACTGCGCGCATTGTGAAGGGCGGAACGGCGCCCCCCGATATCAGCCTCGTCATTGCTCCCGGCTCGCGCCAGGTTCTTCAAATGTTGACCAAGGAGGGGTCGCTCTTCGACCTGCTCTCGGCCGGCGGCCGGCTCGCAGAAAACGCTTGCGGCTTCTGCATCGGCAACAGCCAGTCGCCCAAGTCAGAGGCGGTGACGCTGAGGACCTCGAACCGCAACTTCCTCAATAGATCGGGCACCAAGAGCGCAAATGCTTATTTGGTAAGCTGCGAAACGGCGGCGGCAGCAGTGCTCACCGGAAAGATCACCGATCCGCGCGACCTCGACATGGAGTATCCAAAGGTGGAGATGCCCGACCAGTTCCTGGTGGACGACACCATGATCGTTCCGCCCGCAGAGGACCCGAGCAAGATCGAGATCGTTCGCGGACCCAATATCGGCGACCCGCCGAAGAACGACCCGTTGCCCGATGCGATAAAGGCTGAAGTGACGATAAAGGTCGGTGATGAGATCACGACGGATCACATCATACCCGCCGGCGCGAAAATGAAATATCGCTCCAATGTTCCCAAGTATTCCGAGTTTCTTTTTGAGGTCCTCGATCCCGAGTTTTTCAACCGGGCGAAGAAAATCAAGGAGAACGGCGAATTCAACATCATCGTGGGCGGCCTGAGTTACGGACAGGGTTCTTCGCGTGAGCACGCGGCGCTCTGTCCGATGTACATGGGCGTGAAGGCGGTCATTACCAAGTCGTATGAGCGCATCCACATCGCCAACCTGATCAACTTCGGTATCATTCCTTTCAATTTCGACAACCCCGACGATCTCGATGCGGTCGATCAGGGTGACAAGCTCGAGATTGAAAAGGTTCGCGATATCATCGCCGGCGACGGTGTTGCAGTTGTGAAGAACGTCACCAAGGGAACAACGTTCACTGTGAGCGCCAAACTTTCGGAGCGTCAGAAGAAAATCATCCTGGCGGGCGGGATGTTGAATTTCCTCTAGAACACGGCGCTGTCGAGAGTAAACCAAATCGAAAAAAGAATTGGGAAAGAATAGAAAAAGGAGTCGAAAATGGCACAACGGGGAATAAGAGAATTCTATGGAAAGAGGATGCTGGCGAAATATCTGCCGGAATATCTGGGAGGGAGCTTCGGATACGAGGGTGAGATTGCGCTCGTGGATGAAAACACCAACTGGGATACTCTGGCAAAAGAAAATCCCTGGCTCAAAGACAAGCCACTCGTGGCAAAGCCGGACCAGCTTTTCGGCAAGCGCGGCAAGCACGGGCTTCTGCTCAT
This sequence comes from Deltaproteobacteria bacterium, assembly GCA_030591725.1. Classification (GTDB taxonomy): domain Bacteria; phylum Myxococcota_A; class Polyangia; order JAAYKL01; family JAAYKL01; genus JAUVAN01. Next base: position 6,360 of record JAUVAN010000004.1, on the reverse strand, counting down.
CAACAAGAACCTGAGCGAAGTACGCAAGTGGATCGATGAGCGGATGAACAAGGAGACAAAGGTCGGCAAGATCACCGATTCGCTCACTCATTTCATCATCGAGCCAATGGTCAAGCACGAGGAGGAGTACTATCTCGCCATCAAGTCCAATGTGACCGGCGACACTATCTATTTTTCGACCAAGGGCGGCATGGATATCGAGGAAGTGTGGGACACGGTATCGGAAATTGATGTCCCGGCCAGCACGGATATCGAGACCATCGACGTGGCCGCGAAGCTTCCGGCGGAGCTGGACGACAAGAAGCGAGAGCTGGTGACCAAGTACATCAAGGGTCTGTACAAATATTATGCTGACTTGCATTTCGCTTATCTCGAGATCAACCCGTTTGCGATGAGTGGCGACAACATCTTCCCGCTCGACATGGTCGCGCGCCTCGACGACACGGCGCTTTACGAGTGCGTCGAAAAATGGGGCGAGACGGATTTCCCTCCGCCGTTTGGACGAGCGATGACCAAGGAAGAGGCGTACATCAAGAGTCTCGACGAGAAGACCGGCGCCTCTCTCAAGCTGACCCTGATCAATCCGAAAGGCAGAGTCTGGACACTCGTAGCCGGCGGCGGCGCAAGTGTGATCTATGCCGACACGATCGCCGACCTCGGAAAAGCGGAAGAAATTGCGATCTATGGCGAATACAGCGGCAATCCGAACACCGAGCTGACCTACGAGTACACCAAGACCGTTCTGGATCTGATGACCAGGACAAAGCACCCCAAGGGGAAGGTTCTGCTCATCGGCGGCGGCATCGCCAACTTCACCGACATTGCCAAGACCTTCACCGGCATCATCAAGGCCCTCAAGGAGTACAAGGACAAGTTGATAAAGAATGATGTGAAAATCTACGTGCGACGTGGTGGACCCAACTACAAAGAGGGGTTGGATCTGATGAGTGAGCTGGGCAAGACTCTCGGCGTGCCGATCGAAGTCTACGGGCCCGAAACTCATATGACAAAAATCGTAAGCCTTGGCCTGGAAGAGAAATAGGAGGTAAAAATGAAAGACTACATGCTATTCGACAAGAATACCGAAGCTGTAATCTATGGCTATCAGCGGAACGCAATCCAGCGAATGCTGGACTTCGATTACGTCAGCAATAGAGAGAAGCCGAGCGTTACCGCAATCGTCAACCCGACCGCTCTGAAAGGCGGGCTTCACAAGGCCTTTATGGGGGAAAAGGAACTCCTGATTCCGATCTATCCGACAATCGGCGACGTGATGAAAAATCACGGCAAAATAGAGACGATGGTCAACTTTGCTTCGTTCCGTTCCGCCTTCCCCACGACGATGGAGGCGCTGGACTACGAACAGCTCCGCGTGATCACCGTCATCGCGGAAGGCATGCCGGAGCGCTATGCCAAGGAGATCACCGCCAAGGCCAAAAAGATTGGTGGAAAGATACTCATCGGACCCGCCACGGTCGGCGGAATCGTTGCCGGCGCTTTCAAGATCGGCAACACCGGTGGCATGCTGGACAACATCGTCGAGTCCAAACTGCACCGCGCCGGCTCGGTGGGATTCGTCTCCAAGTCGGGCGGTCTCTCCAACGAGGCCAACAATATCATCGGCCGCAATACGGACGGACTGTACGAGGGAGTTGCGATCGGTGGCGACCGCTATCCCTTCAGTACGCTGACCGACCATCTGTTCCGCTACGAAGCCAATCCCGCTATCAAGATGATCGTTGCGCTCGGAGAAGTTGGCGGCGAGGACGAGTACAAGATCGTCGCAGCTCTCAAGGAAGGGAAAATTACCAAGCCGCTCGTGATGTGGAACATCGGCACCTGCGCGGGTATCTTCAAGACGGAAGTCCAGTTTGGACACGCCGGCGCAAGGGCGGACAAGGCTTCCGAGACAGCCACCGCCAAGAATGAAGCCCTGCGCGAAGCAGGCGCGATCGTTCCCGATTCGTTCGAGACCTACGATGTCGTTATCAAGGAAACGTACGACAAGATGGTGGCGGACGGGAAACACAAACCAATCCCGTTGACAGAAGCGCCCGCAATGCCGATGGACTACGCCAAGGCATTGAAGGACAAAGTCATCCGCAAGCCGAGGAACTTCGTTGCCACGATTTCGGACGACAGCGGCGACGAGCTGGCCTACGGCGGTCCTTACGGTTCCGAGCGTTCGATGACCATTTCGGATGTGTTCAAGAACGACATTGGTATCGGAGGTGTTATCAGCCTGCTGTGGTTCAAGAAATTGCTTCCGACATGGGCCACCAAATTCCTCGAGATGGCCGTAATGATCACCGCCGATCACGGCGCTGCGGTGTCCGGCGCGCACAACGCCATTGTCACCGCTCGCGCGGGCAAGGATCTCATTTCATGCATCGTCAGCGGTATGCTGACCATCGGTCCGCGGTTCGGCGGCGCCGTGCACGGCGCGGCAAAGTACTTCTCCGGGGCATCGGATGCCAAGAAGTCGCCGTTGGAGTTCGTCACCGAAATGAAACAGGCCGGTATCAACATTCCCGGCATCGGGCACCTCATCAAGAGCGTTCAGAATCCGGACCAGCGCGTTACGCTCATGAAAGAGTACGCCAAGAAGAACTTCCCCAATACCGACATCCTCGATTTCGCCCTCAAGGTGGAGGAAGTAACGACCTCCAAGCGCAACAACCTGATTCTCAATGTCGATGGTTGCATCGGCATTCTGTTCACGGACATGATGAGATCGTCAGGCGCATTCACCGCTCAGGAGATGCAAGAGGTACTGGATCTCGAGGGGTTGAACAGCCTGTTTATTCTCGGACGTACAATCGGGATGATGGGGCACGTTTTTGACCAGAAACGTCTGAAGCAGCCTCTCTATCGCCATCCATTGGACGACATACTCTATTACTAGAGTTGTAGGGGACACAAAGAGAATCGGGATTTGTGCGACAATCGCGCAATAAACCAAAAACAAAAGACCAGATGCAAAAAATGGAGATGTCAAGATGACCAAAACCATCGATATTTTGTATTTTCCGGGTGACGATCGCGCGGAAGACGCGAGTGAAGTTGTCAAGGATGTTGCCGACGCAGCGCTCGCTCGCGCGAGCAAGCTCACCGGCAGTGAGTACAAATTCAACTGGATAAGCGAAGAGAACGACGCAACGCTAACCATCGGGTTGCGGCTCCTGAAAAGGCTCACGGACAACTTCGGTATCCAGTTGCTGAATGATAAGAACGGCAAGGTGCCCGAGACGCTGGAGTTTCTGATCAACTCCGACCTTGCCGCCATCAAGGGAAAATATCCCAACGTCAACGAGGGCGACCTTCCCTTTATAAAGGACGCCGCAAATTCGTTGCTCAAGGTCAACGTCCTGGTTCCGGCAGACGGATTCATGGGGCATATCAACAAGGTAGGCTACGCTTTCAAGGGATCCACCGGCACGCTCTCGGGGAAGGGAACGCCCTCGAGCATCAACGTGTTTGCTCGCAAGAAGCTCCTTTCGGACGCCTGCGTACGTGACTTCCGGAACGTCGCGCCGCAAAAATACGTTCCCGTCGATGTCAACATGGCGGTCTTCGTCGGACCCGAGGGTGTAATCTCCGATTCGCCTCATCTCAAAGGCACCGACTTCACCGACGCCAAGATCATCACGGACAAGTCGGCTTCCATCATTCGAGAGGCGTTCAAGTACGCCAAGGAAAAAGGCATAGACAAGGTCTATGTCACTCAAAAAGCGAATATCCTCAAGGAATCCGACGGCGCCTTTGTCGACCTGGCAAAGGGAGTGGAAAAAGAATTCCCGGGGATCACCCTGGAAGTCACCATTTTTGACAACATGCTCCAGCGTATCGCCAAGAACCCGGACTGGTTCAAGGTCGTCGCGACTTCCAAGTTCTATGGCAGCGACTTCCTGTTGCCGCTCGCGGGAGCGATGTTCAAGACGGTCGAGGAAAAGGAACTGGGGCAGGATATCGGCTTCATGCGCCGTTTTGAGGGGAAGAACTACAACTTCACCGACAAGAGAATCGACACGCGCTGTTATCGACAGAACAACGAGGGCTTCTATATCGGCGAAGGTAAATCCACCGATACCGAGTCGATCAACTTCCGTCGTATTACCGCCAAGAACTCGCAGTATCTCGTTCGTTACGCTCTGGACGACACGATAAACAGAGGCAAGAAGACAACCTTCATCCTCAGCTCCGAGGGGCTCAAGGGCGACGAGCTCTTCATCGCTGAGGCCAGGAAGATTACGGACGAGAGTAAGTACGCCGATCTCGATATCAAGTACATGCAGATCAAGGACTACTGCCGCTATACTGTCGAGCACCCGGAAGAAATCGATTCCGTCATCGGCTCGAACCTGACGATGGACTTCCTCACCGATGCCGAAGCCAGCAAGATCGGTGGTATCGGCATGATGCCGAGCTTCAATTACACGGTAAGCACCGGCATCGTAGTTTCCGAACCCGGTCACGGAACCGCCCCCGATCTCGAGCCGAACCAGATCAACCCGGGCGCATCGCTCTGGGCAATGGCGGCGCTCCTGGAGCACATGGGGAACGACAACACCGGGCGGCTAGACGACGATCAGAAGAAAGTCGCCATGAAAGCCGCCGAGCTCGTCGGCAAGGGGACGGAGAAATTCTACGCCGCCGGCCAGAACCTCACCGGTGACCTCGGAGGAACCGGCTCCACGAATAGCGTCGGGGAAGCGGTCAAGGCGGTTATCGCAGACCTCTCCTGATCAAACACCTTCCCTGGAAAAACCTGACGTTCATCATCTCGCCCACGGTGGGGAGGGGAATCTGCTCTCCTTATCGCCCGATTTTCGGTCCCTGATTCTGAAGATCAATAGAAAGCTATCTCCTTTTAGCGAAGAGGTCTCGTGATACACCAGGTCTCCATCAGGCTCCGTATAAGCGTTTCCCGGCAAGTGGATTCCCGGCCTCGCGGTTACTTTCTTGGAGCCGAGGTTGAAGCTACAACCCGAACTCAACGCTGCCACAACGAGTGTCAGCATCGCAATGACCAGGTAATGAACCAATTTTCCGGGCCGTTTCATATGGTAAACATGCGCACTATTTCTTCATGTTCAACCCATAATCGGAAGGCGATTTGTCCAGGATTGCGTATACTCGGATTGCGATGAGTTGGAAAAGCAAAATGAAGATCTTGCCACTGGTGTTCGTGGCCATTGCCGCCTGCCATCATGTCCAGGGGATCGAGGGCTCGGACAACGACGGAAGCGTCGATGATTGCGGGAGCCTCGGACAGGAATGTTGCGCTTCGGGGGATCGATGCGACCAGGGACTGATGCCTGTCCGCTTTCGTGATGAGGAGTGTGCCTGTCGGCAGCCCTGCGCGCTGTCCGTGTATGGGGCAGAGTATCACGGCGATGAGGTGGGAAGGGGAATTTGCTCCTGGCTTGGTGGTGAACTCTGGCCGGACGAATCCGTCTGCATCAATCGCGAGGACATGGAACGGAGTGGCTGTGCTCTCTTTGTTATGATCTTCTGCTCAACCCACTCATCCGCCGGTCCGGGAGCCTGCGTATACGACCCGGACACAATCCCCGGGGACTACGCGGGGGCTGACGAGTCCAGATATTGTTTTGCGCCGTGTAGCATCATCCCCCATGTTAACCCAGCTGTGGAGTGTCCCCTGGAGAGCAAATGCGTCGTTCTTGACCAGGAGCCGCTTGTTGCCGAGGGAGTTTGCCTTCCCGTGGAGTCCGGCTCCATCCTCGGTGTCGAAAGAATCGTTCTTCCGGCGCTGGTCGAGTGACATTGGTCCACATGACAACAATCCGCAAATATCGTACGTTTTTGGAGTCATATGCAATCGTTTACCGGAGGTAGCGATGAGATTTGCGATACTGATTTTTGCCATGCTTGCGTCCTGTGGCGGAGCCCCGGTTGCTGCGGTAGAGGAAACGCCTGCTTCTTCGGTGGATGAGGTTCCAGTTCCGGAGCCCACGGCCGAGCCTGAACCCGAGGGCGTGAAACCCATCGTGAAAGATCCCCCCGAAGGTGAGCGCAGGCAATGTTCTGTCACCGACTCCAATGGTCCCGATGAAGGTGGCGAGAAGATCACCAGCGGGTGCGCTGAGGGCGAGATCTGCGTGTGCGAGGCCCAGGCCGGGTACTCATGTTCCGGTTATTGCCGCGCGGGATCGTCAGTTGGAATTGTCGGGGTTCCCGAGAAAAAGTGAGCGTTCCAGCAGAGAACTGACCCCTTGCATGAATCTAACCCGGATTAATTAGTCCCGGGCATTCGGCTCAGCCGTTTTCCGATCAGGGGAATGGTGTTCTTCTCGTGAAATTCCGCTATTCTCTCCAGCTCCGTCTGTATTTTATCTC